>CAZLRY010000177.1:0-6762 GCA_964561675.1 uncultured Chitinophaga sp. | reverse complement strand
AATTTATTATTTAAAAGTTGTCGGATGTCAGCTGTCAGATGTCAGGAAACAGCCCTACTAGCGAGAAGCAAGAAGCTAGAAGCTAGAAGGTAACAGCCCCTCCTGAGATTCTTTTTACAATCACCCTTCGGCACGCTCAGGGTGACAACAGCCCTTGTCATCGTGCTTGTCCCGCCTTATGCGGGGAGTAGACGCTAAACAAAAACTTCAGGGCTGGTGTAGTAGTTACTGCGTCGTATCGAAGGACCGTACTTTAAAAGACCATGTAACAAAGAACTCCGCCACCACTTCCCCTGCTTTATTCGTTCCTACAGAACGGGCCCTCACGGTCCGTGCTTCTCCTGTCGCTATCGTTTCTTCTATCGCTTTCCGGAACAAATCACCATCCTCACATATAAAAGAAGACCGGTCGATTGCCTTCTTGTAATATTCCGATTCCACTTTTACCACCAGCATTGACACGGCAGGCTTTCGTAGATGTAATTCCGCAAGGGCCAGTACCCCTGTACTCATTTCCGCCGCCATACTAAGACTGGCAAAATAGGTAGACCTGAACGGGTTTTGTGTTAACCACTTAAACGGTACCGTAACCACCGCCCGCTGTTCATCGATCTCCCTCACTTTTACCCCGGCGATAAAGGCCGCCGGTAGTTTCATGAGGAGGAACAACCGGAACTTCAAGGGGTGTTTAACCAAACGTACAAAGGCAGACCGGTTCGGATTCATGACTCCAATTATTTTTTATCGAATGACACAATCATCGCTACCGCCTTGTTATCATTGGCATCCACCTTGAAATAAATCGTGCCATCATTGGTATTATTATACCGCGCTGAACGGATCTGAATACTGCGCAAAGCCTCATTCACCTTACCGGCATAGCCAGGTTGGGAACTGTTACTGATCGCCTCATTCACCCGGTTATAATCCAACTCATCCTTACTGACCACAATGGCAATAAAGTCGCGGGTGCCAATACTGTCTGCTTCCAGGGATTGCGCCTTGGGAAATAAACGGTAACCGGTGATCCCGCAATAAGGCGAGTGTTTAGATACGGTTTCTCCCTGTTTCAAATAGGGAAACAGGACAAAGCTTTTCCCATCCACCTCCTGTCCGAATATATAGATATAGCACTCGGTCTCATTCTTGATTTCCATTTTGAACCGGGTTCCCACCGCAATCGGTGATACGGTCTGGAACGTATTCCCTCCGGAAGAGCGTAATTGAATATACTCTTTATTGCTGTTGTTCACCAGACCAATGGAACATTCCAGCGGAATATTGGAAACGGCACTTCGTTTTGGCAGCGGATCGATTCCATAGGCCTCGCGTACATAGGTCTTAAAGTCCCCGTACCTCACCCAGCCTACTCCATCTTTTCCCCAGTCGGGGCCCCAGCTGTTCATGATCTGGAAAGCGCCACCGAATTTGCGGTCATCATACCCGATCACACACATGGCATGACCACCCATTCCCATCTGGGAGGCATCCATGCCAGCAGGCTGCCACAACTCTTTACCCATCATATCCTGCATAAAACTCTGTCCCACCATCATTCCAATAGCCACGGGTGCATCCTTGGCCAGGTGCTCCTTGATACCCCTAACACTGATTTCATTGATATTGTCTCCATTGGTAATCCGGGTAAATCCATGGATCACGTTTTGCCTTCCCAGTTGAACCTCGGAAGAATTAGGGGTTCGTTCACAATCCTGATCATCGTAAGCATATTGACGTAAGGCCACCCCGCCATTTTTTTGCATGGCTTCCATGGCCCGTTGCAGGTAGGAGCCCTGGCAACCTTCCAGCCTGATTTGGTTGTAGAGGTAGGAAGGACTGAATACAATTTGGTTGGGATCCGCACCACTGGCGGCTGAAGTGAGAATGGTTTGTGCAGCATAGGCACAGCTCCAGGCCACACAACTACCTTGCTGGCCCTGATTGCTACGTTCCGGCGCAAACTTAAGGAGGGAAACAGCTTCAGGGAGTGGGTTTTTGGTATTATCATCTTCCAGGCCTTCGTACACCGAAGCTTTATTGAATTCGGCCGGATTGAAATTGTACCCGCTTTGCGAAAATTGGGAAATGATCTGTGCCACATTACAACCCCCACCCTTTCCCATCAGGAAATAAGCACCAACGCCAAGCACCAGGAGCAGGATAATCCCCTTCCCTTTAAACAAGCCCAGCAGCATCGGCAAAAGGGAAAAAAGACCACCCCCGCCACCGCCGGGAAAATTGGGCCGGTTACCCCCACCACCGCCACTGTCATCGGATTGATTCGGATCCACCGGGTCATCTGTCATTCGAATAGGCATATAAATCAGTTTTAAGGTTGATATGTTCTTTTAAAAGTAACGAGAATACCGGTAAAAATTAACCCGGTCTTATAACTTAATATGAATTATTTTTCCACCAGCTGCAACGAATCTGCCACTTATTCGTCAACTTTGGGTACCCGAAAAAATAAACCGATTTTTCTACTATGTCACGTCAAACCTTGTTCCTCCTCGCCAGTGTTTTGTCAGCCCCTTTTTGTTTAACCGCCCAGACAGTTGATGGGAAAGTTAAATTGCAACAGGCTCAACAGATTGAGATCACGCTGGAAACCAAAACCACCATCGCCCAGCAGGCCATGGGTCAATCCATCGATTTTAATGTAGATGCCGGCAGTCTGCATCAATACAATGTAACCAATACCACAGAGGATAACCACAGTTTACGGCATACCGTCAAAAGAATCAGCTTTAAATTTGACGGCATGGGACAGAAACAGGCCTTTAATTCCGACAATCCCAAAGACCTGAACGGACAAATGGGAAAACCGGTAAAAGAGATGCTCGACAAGAAATACGACATGATCATTGATCCCTATGGAAAAGTAAAACTGGCTATGCCGGAAAGTTTTCCAAACAAAGAAGCGGATAGCCGGATGGCCATTATTTCCAGCATGATGAAAGAAGTGGTGGAAGTAGTACAACCTCCGAAAGCGGGTAAATCCAGTTTCTTCCGGGTAATTCCCGAAAAGGAAGGCGGGGTAAAAGTTGGTGAATCATGGACGGAATCAGGCGCCACGCTTACCGATAAATACGAAACCACCTATGTACTCACTGCAGTTACAGACAGCACCGTACTGGTAGATTTTACCGGTACCGCCAACACCGTCACCAAAGCAGAAATGATGGGCAGCGAAACCACCACCACCCTTTCGCATAAATTATCGGGCAAAATCATTCTCGATAAAGCCACCATGATCATCAAAGAAAAAACCACAACCACAGAATCCACAGGAACCACCGAATCCACATTCGGCAACCTGCCGCTGACCTCCAAATCAACGAGTGTGATTACGGTGGTGGTGAAGGCGGGGGAATAACATCCTTCGATACGTCCCGCATGGAGCTCACCTGATTCCCTGGAAAGTTTCTTGGCGGGACTACTCAGGATGACAACATCATTTGGCTCCGGGACGGTAAAAGCAGAAGTCACTTTTAAACAAATTCTTCTAAGAAACCTTGTCATCCCGATTTTTCCTCCGAAGCTTCAGCGAAGGAGGAAGCGAAGCGAGGGATTAACAGTTGTAATTAACGCCCCCCACTTTAATTTCGAGCGCAGCGAGAAATCTTGTATTTCCTTTTTCTCTCCCCCATGACACGTCATTCCGAGCAAAGCGAGGGACCTTGTATTTTATAAGTACGACTGACGTCCTTGAAGTATTTGTTCTTAAGTTGGGCTGTTGACTCCCGACTTCTAACTCCCGACTCCCGACTAATTTTGGAGGGGCTGTTTCCTAACACCGAACAGCTGTTTTAGGAGGGGCTGTTCCCTTCTCGCTTCTAGCTTCTCGCTTGATGGGCTGTTTCCTGACAACTAACATCTGAAAACTGACAACTCTCTCAGGAGGGGCTGTTGACTCCCGACCTGCCTTCGCCGGCAGGCAGGCTACTAACTCCCGACTCCCGACTAATTTTGGAGGGGCTGTTTCCTGACACCTGACACCCGACAGCTGACACCCAACACCCAACACCCAACACCTGTTTAAAATACAAGGTCCCTCGCTATTCGCTCGGGATGACAACATATATGTGGGGGATAAAAAGAAATACAAGATTTCTCGCTGCGCTCGAAATACCAGAAACCATCATAGATTTTAACTAAACCCTCTCAGGATGGGCTGTTTCCTTCTCGCTTCTAGCTTCTTGCTTCTAGCTTGGAGGGCTGTTGACTACTAACTACCGACTACTAACTACTAACTAGTAAACCTGTCCTGCCAGCAAATCACTAAACTCATCCCTTTTTCGTATAAGCCTGGCCGTTCCATCTTCTACCATGACTTCCGCCGGTTTGAAACGGGAATTGTAATGCGATGACATTTCAAAGCAATAAGCTCCGGCATTGCGGAATACCAGGAAATCCCCTTCCCGTATTTCGGGAAGCGGCCGGTTCTCCGCGAACGTGTCCGTTTCACAAATATTACCGACCACATTGTAATTGTTTAACGCCCCTGAAGGGTTCGATATATTTTCAATCTGATGCCATGATCCGTAAAACATCGGGCGGATCAGGTGATTCAAGCCGGTATCTACTCCGGCAAATACGGCATTGACTGCGGGCTTCAATACGTTTACTTTTGTAATAAAATAACCACACTCACTCACGATATACTTACCCGGCTCAAACCAGGCCTGCAGTTTACGCCCGTATTTTACTTCATACTGTTCAAACTCTTCTTTTACTTTCTTTCCCAATAATGGAATATCGGTTCCTTCTTCCCCGGGCTTATAGGGCACTTTAAATCCACCGCCCAGGTCAATCACTTCCAGTTCGGGAAACTGTTGCGCCACTTCAAACAATACTTCTATCCCCCTGGCAAATACCTCCACATCTTTGATCTCACTACCGGTATGAATATGCAGGGTACGGATAAACAGATTGGTTTCACGGATCACATCAAGCACCTCTGCGATGTTTTCCAATGGTATCCCAAACTTACTATCGGCATGCCCGGTGGAGATCTTCAGGTTGCCACCGGCCATGATATTGGGACGGAGCCGGATACCTACCGGGTAGCTATGACCGAATTTCAGACCAAACTTCCGGAGATTGGAAATACTGTCAATATTGATATGAATCCCCAGCCGTTGGGCTTCTTCTATTTCTTCAAAAGATACATTGTTGGACGTATACAACACATTCTTCGGATCAAAACCGGCATGGAGCGCCAGCCGCGCTTCATTCACCGAACTGCAATCCACGTTGCAACCAATACTATTAACATAACGCAGCACATTGATATTGGTCAGCGCCTTGGCTGCATAGAAAAACCGAACATCAGCACCGTGGAATGCATCCAATAGATTTTGGTACTGCTCCCCGATTTTTTCCGCATGATAAACATAAAGCGGGGTGCCGTATTCACGGGCCAATGCTGACAGTTGTTCGTGTGAGAGTTCAGTCGCCATAGAGGCGAAGATAAAAAAACAACCGGCTCAGTAATGAACTGAGCCGGTTTATAAATTTGGGATAATAAGTACTGCTTAATTTTCTTCTGATTCACCGGCATCTTCATTGATCACCAGTTCTCCGCCTTCTGTAACGGCGAGTGCGGTTGTACCATCAATATCATCAGTTCTTTCGGTGGACTCTTCCTCATCAGTCACCTGCATATCCTTCATTACGGTTGGCTCCACCAGCTGATCAGCCAGTACCTCTTTTATTTTTGGTAAATCATCGGCGGAGTTGATCCCGAAATAATCCATGAAATTCCTGGAAGTACAATACACCAGCGGATGACCGGGCATTTTTTCATTTCTTCCGGTAATGATGATCAGCTCTTTTTCCAGGAGCTTCTGTACCGCATAATCTGAACTCACTCCCCGGATGGCTTCAATTTCACCCTTGGTAACCGGTTGCTTATACGCAATAATGGCCAGGGTTTCCATAGAAGCGGCAGAAAGGCGTTTCAGGAATTTATCCCCATTCAGCTGGGCAATCGTTTTATGATACTCCTTCTTGGTCAGAAACTGCCAGCCACCACCACTTTGTCTTAATTCGAAGGGATAAAATTCGGAAGCATACTTTTCGCGAATACCGTCAATGGCCGATTCGGCCTGGTCGAGCATGATCTTCTCTTCCATGAAACCAAACGCATTATTAATTAGCTCTGTCACTTCCATGGTGGTCAGCGGCTTGTCACTGGCAAAAACCAGTGCTTCAATATGGGGTATGAGATTATCGATAGTCATAATAGTAATAGTCAAATAAGGTGAAAATCCGTCATTCAGCCACTTCAATTTTAACGCCAAACGGACTGGCAAGATAACTATCGCAGGGGATTTGCTATCCACAGTTTATGCACAGTTTGACGGGGTAAAGTCGGATAAGTCCGCAAGTCAGAAAGCACGGGCTTTTACATAAAAAAAACCGGTCTGCATACTGCAAACCGGTTCTCCTTTATTTCGTACTATCTCTTTATTAAAACCCCCTTTTCTCAGTAGGGGCTGTTGACTCCCGACTCCTGACTCCCGACTCATACTTTCCCCTATCCCTGTAAAGCCGCCGCTCCACTCACAATCTCCGTCAGCTCAGTAGTAATAGTTGCCTGACGGGCCCTGTTGTATGAAATCTTCAGGGAACGCAGCATTTCGTTGGCATTTTCACTGGCCTTGTCCATCGCGGTCATACGGGCACCATGTTCAGAGGCATTTGAATCCAGTACCGCCTTGAACAGCTGGGTGTTCAGGATCTTCGGCATCAGTTCGG
>CAZLRY010000176.1:0-6906 GCA_964561675.1 uncultured Chitinophaga sp. | reverse complement strand
TTCCGCTGAATTCATCTGCCTTTGAATTTTATGATGCCACCCAATTAAAAATGGCGGTAACGCCTGGTGAATATGAAATCTGGTATGGAAACAGTTCTGCAATAACCGATTTAAAAATGATTCTTATAAATATTCTATAAGCATTAATAATAAAAGCCCAAACATATCGGCTACATGATTAATAGTTAAAGGATTTGAAATGAACCGTAAAATAACACGTTTACTACTCTCCTTATTCCTGACGAATTTAGCATTGAATGCACAGGTAATGAATAAAATGCCAGCTGTGCCTAACCCTAAACCAGTGGATAGTGTGCTGATGGGAGATTGGAAATCATTTCCGGAATTAAAACTCAACTTACCGGTTACCCCCGGACCTTTTGAGCCAACCTGGGAATCGATTGAAAAAAACTATCCCGGCGAACCCGCCTGGCTTCGGGAAGCCAAATTTGGCATCTGGGTCCATTTTGGTCCGCAATCCGCAGGTGAAAGCGGCGATTGGTATGCACGTCGTATGTACGTGCAGGGCTCAAAAGCTAACAACAATCATCTAAATAAATACGGTCACCCTGCTGACGTGGGCTATAAAGAAGTGCTGCGTGATTGGAATCCTATAAAGCTGGATCCTGCAAAACTGACCAAAATTTATCGCGATGCAGGTGCTAAATATCTGATGATACAGGGCGTGCATCATGATAATTATGATTTGTGGAATTCAAAATACCAGCCCTGGAATTCGGTGAATATTGGCCCTAAAAGAGACTTATTGGGTGAATGGGCCAAAGCCTGTCGCGCAGACGGAATGCGTTTTGGAGTAACCTTCCATCATGAATACAGCTGGTGGTGGTGGCAAACTGCTTTTGGCAGTGATTCATCCGGCGAAAAGAAAGGTGTTCCATACGACGGAACCCTTACCCTGGCAGATGGAAAAGGAAAATGGTGGGAAGGCTATGATCCGAAAATGCTTTACGGAATAGATTTGAGAGAATACAAAGGGGTGGAACAAAAAGCACATCAGGACTGGTCTCCAGCCCCTGCTGGCATATTTATCAATCACCTTGATTATGCAAAATGGTATGCCACCAACTGGGCCCTCCGGATGATGGATGTAGTGGAACATTATGACCCGGATTTCATTTACACTGATGGTACTGTTCAGGGGCCATTCACCGGATATGGCACCGGTACAGGAATTAAAGCGGATGCCATGCAGCATGTGATGGCTGATTTCTATAACCGGACCTTAAAACGCCGTGGGCTGGTTAACACATTCAGTATAGTTAAATTCCGCAACAAAACGAACGGCACCGTGAATACGGAAGAATTTGGTATTCCTTCATCTATAAATACGCATCAGCCCTGGATTGGTGAAGCGCCTGTAGGAGACTGGTTTTACGCACCCGGATTTACCTATAATTCAGACATGATGATCCGTTATGTGATTGAAGCGATTGCCAGGGATGGGAATGCTGCGCTCTGCATATCCATCTTGCCAGATGGGTCGCTGGATGAAGGCAGCCTTAAAATGCTGAATGAAGTAGGTAACTGGATGCGCATGAATGGCGAAGCGGTCTATGGCAGCCGTGCATGGAAAATTCCGGGTGAAGGTGAACAGATAAATGGAAAACTTAAAATGCTGCCGGGAGGAGCATTAAACCGGAAGCAGGCCGAATTCAGTTTCTCTACTATGGATTTTCGCTTTACTACCGGCAAAAACAATTCCCTGTATGCTTTCTGTATGACTGTACCAGCCCCTGGTACCCGGTTAGTCATCCGATCAATAGGAACGGATTCCGCATTTCTCGGCAAACCGGTGAAGCAAGTGTCCTTACTAGGACACAAAGGAAAACTGAAATGGAAGCAGGAAAAAGATGGGCTGATGATTATTTGCCCCGCAAAAATGATGTACAAAACCGCAATTGTATTTAAAATTGATTAGTCAGTAACAGCGTTTATAAAAAATGAGGATAAAATCATTCATACTACTTTTTCTGATACCATCTCTGGCAGCCGGTCAGTCATATAAACAATATAGACTTCTGAAGGACCGGCTAGTCATTGAGCTTACTGAAGGGACTATGAATATAATTCCCCTTTCAGCTAAAGCGATTAGAATACAATGGGAAAAAGGGCTCCAAAAAGAAGAAAATGAGCTTATTCTTAACAGGCCCATTCAAATCCAACCTGTTAGTTTTTCAGAAAACGACTCTTCTTTAAAACTGAGTACTGCTTCCATAACGGTCAGTTTCAACAAACAGAATCTGGCAATACTCTTCACCGACAAATCCGGGAAAATTTTCCTGAGTGAAAAAGCCGGAAGCCGCAAACTAACAGACACAAAAACCGGAAGTACCGCCTGCTACATTGCAGAACAGGGATTTATTTCACCGGAAGATGAATCTCTTTTTGGCCTTGGACAGTTCCAGGACGGCCATTTTAATCTCAGAAATATATCCCGAAAATTAGTTCAGGTAAATACCCAGATCGCCATCCCTTTTTTATATTCAAGTAAGGGTTATGGTATCTTATGGCACCAGTATGGCCTCACCCATTTTAATCCGGCCGATAACACAATTTTACTCACCAAAAAAGACAGTCTGACAAGTGAAACGGGGATGACAGAAGTAACCACCACATCCGGCACACAAAAAGTCAGTCGTCAGCAATCTGTATATACAGGAAAATTTTCTGTCGAACAGGATGGCACGTATTTCATGATGCTGGACATGGGAAGTATGGAAAGCCGGCATTTGCTTATAATTGATGGTACACCAGTCATCGATCAGTCTAATCTTTGGCTCCCTCCTGCAGCAGGTATGCCTGTTACACTAAAAGCCGGGGAACATATAGTACAGGTGGTATGCAAAACTACAAATACGCCTTCCCTTTCATGGCGTTTAACTACCCGTGAAATAATACTCCGTTCCCCAAATGCAAAATCACTTGATTATGTGGTGTTTTATGGAAAAAGTGCTGATGAAGTAATCGGAGCGTACAGAAATCTTTCAGGCAATGTACCCATGCTCCCGCTATGGGCCTATGGATTCTGGCAATGCCGTGAACGGTATACTTCTGGCAAACACCTTGTTGAATCCGTTAAAGAATTCAGAAAAAGAAAACTACCGGTAGATGTCATCGTCCAGGACTGGCAGTACTGGGGCAAACATGGATGGGGGGTTCCGCAGTTTGATACAACCAACTATCCCAACCCGGAGGGCTTCATAAATGAACTACATAATCTGCATGCTAAGTTCTCCATCTCTGTATGGGAAAACATGGATAAAAAATCATCAGTGGCACAAGAATATGTTTCAAAAAATCTTTATATACCAAACAGCCCATGGATCGACATCTTTAATCCTGAGACACAAAAAACGCATTGGAATGTGTTAAACAAAAATCTGTTCCGCCTGGGAGTTGACAGCTGGTGGATGGATGCCACTGAACCCGAAAATGATGCATTAACAGGCAAACAAACCTATTTAGGATCAGGTGACCTTTACCGCCTGACCTATCCGTTATTTGTAAGTAAAGCAGTATATGAGGGTCAACGAAATACTGATCCAACAAAACGGGTGGTGATCCTGACCCGGTCTGCATTTGCCGGACAACAACGATATGGCACCATTAACTGGTCAGGGGATATCGGGTGGAACTGGGATAGTTATAAAAGACAGATTGTGGCGGGTCTTCACTACAACTTAACCGGCATGCCTTACTGGACAACAGATATCGGTGGTTTCTTCCGCCCTGGCAATGGCCAATATACCGATCCTCAATACCATGATATACTCACCCGCTGGTTTCAATGGGGCGTATTTAACCCGATCTTTCGCATACATGGATATCAGACCGAAACTGAACCCTGGAAATACGGGGAACAGGTGGAAAGCAACATGAGAAAAATGATGAATCTACGGTACCGTCTGCTGCCCTATATTTATTCTTCCGCATGGCTTGTTTCACAAAAAGGCTCTACTCTGATGAGACCACTTGTTATGGATTTCAGTGAGGATCCGCTGGCCGTTTCACAGGCTTATCAATATATGTTTGGGAAAAGCATTCTCGTAGCCCCTGTAACAACTCCGAACACTAATACCTGGGATGTTTATCTACCCAAATCAACCGCCTGGTATGACTTCTGGACAGACAAAAAGTATATGGGTGGACAGTCCGTTAAAGCACCCGCGCCAACCGATAAAATTCCATTGTTTGTAAAAGCAGGAGCCATTATTCCGTTTGGTAAAGAAATGCAGTACACAGGGGAAAAGCCAAACGACACCCTCGAAATTAGAATTTACACCGGTGCCGACGGTACATTCAGTCTGTATGAAGATGAAGGGGATAACTATCAATATGAAAAAGGTATGTATACCATTATCCCCTTTCATTGGCATGAAAAAAAACAAACATTAACGATCGGGACAATAAACGGAAGTTACCCCGGGTATTTAAAAAGAAGAGCATTTTCAGTTGTATTTATCAGTGAGGGCAATATATCCGCTACTTATCCGGGTCACAAAAATAAAATGGTTTTTTACAACGGAAAAAAAATAACCCTGATAAACCAATTGTAAGCCTTGAAAAAACAATATATCATCTCAGTATTTCTTAACAAATGAATGCAAAAACAAAAATAACCTCAATATTATACAACAAAACAACCAGTCGTCTGATTATTTTGACAGCTGTGATACTACTCTGCCAACCCATGGTTCAGGCTCAGGTACCACCCGGAAATGCCAAAAAAATCAGCCCGGATCTGTTCGGCCTTTTCTTTGAAGACATCAATTATGCAGCTGACGGTGGTTTATATGCCGAGCTGGTACAAAACCGTTCTTTTGAATACAATCCGACGGAGAGAAAGGAATGGCACCCCTTATATAATTGGGATTATTTCACCAGCGGATATTCATATGGGAATTTGAATATTGAAACCAGCCAACCTGTTCACCCCAATAATCCGCATTATACCGTATTGGAGGCTGAATATATTTATCAGCAGGATGGAAGTGTGGGCATCAAAAATCAAGGCTTTGACGGCATCGTGGTTAAAGCCGGCAATTTGTATCAGTTTTCAGTATTTGCAAAACAACTCAGCATTGAGCCGGTCACCTTAAAGATTAGTTTGCAAAACAGGAAGGGGGAAGTACTTACAGAACAAAATCTGACTGTTTCTTCCATCCAGTGGGGAAAGCAAACGGCAGTGCTTCAACCATCAGCAGACTATGACACAGCCTCGCTGGTGATTGCCCTGGTCAGCAAAGGCAAGATTGCGCTTGATGTTGTTTCCCTATTTCCTGAAAAAACATTCAAAAAAAGACCCAATGGCATGCGGGCCGACCTGGCACAACTGTTAGCTGATATGAAACCGGCGTTTATACGTTTTCCAGGAGGCTGCCTGGTGCATGGTGATGGCTTAGGGAATATGTATCGCTGGAAAAACACCATCGGTCCGCTTGAACAACGGGTGGAACAACGGAATATCTGGGGCTACCACCAGACAGGCGGATTGGGCTATTATGAATACTTCCAGTTCTGTGAAGACATTGGTGCTAAACCTTTGCCTGTATTACCAGCCGCTGTCAGTTGTCAGAATTCAGGAGGCACTTGGCGTATCGGCGGTACCGGGCAAAGAGCCTTACCCCTGGAAGATATGCAGGACTACATACAGGAAGTTCTGGATCTGATTGAATGGGCAAACGGACCCGTAAACTCCACCTGGGGCAGTAAAAGAGCTGCAGCAGGTCATCCGGCTACTTTCAATCTGCAATACATAGGTATAGGTAATGAGGAAAAAATCACGCCGGAATTTGAACAACGGTTTAAACTGGTCCATGATGCAGTTAAAGCCAGGTACCCGGAGATAACGGTGATCGGTACCAGCGGACCTTTCCATTCCGGAGAAGATTTTGATAAAGGATGGGCCTTCGCAAAAAATCAACAGGTAAAGGTCGTAGATGAACATTATTATGTACAACCGGAATGGTTTATCTCTAATCAATACCGGTATGACAATTACCCCCGGAGTTCCGGTAATGTATACCTTGGTGAATATGCTTCCTGGGGCAATCAGTTGAAGAATGCGTTAGCTGAAGCTGCCTTCATGACAGGGCTTGAACGGAACGGAGATGTGGTACAATTAGCTTCTTATGCGCCTTTATTCGCAAAGAAGAATAATACTCAATGGAAGACCGACATGATCTTCTTTGATAATACCCGTTACTACCTGACGCCGAATTACCATGTGCAGAAATTGTTCAGTGTGAATAAAGGCGACCGGTACCTGAACAATATCATCCAAAAAGAGGATCGTGATACCAGCATTGCCGCCTCCGCAACCGGAGATAGCCGAACAGGAGATATTATCCTCAAACTGGTCAATACCGGTAAGGACAAGAAAACAATCGCGACAGATCTGACAGGATATAAATTTTCATCGGACGGAGTGAGGATCCTGCTGAGCGGGACTGCGGATCAGCAAAATTCATTCAGTGATCCGGATGCAGTAAAACCGGATCAAGGGCCAATAGCCATAAAGAAAAAAATGAATATTGAGTTACCGCCCATGTCGCTTATGGTGATCCGGATCAAAACACTTAAATGAGTAATAGAAAATGAGATCGCTTTTTTTGCTGATACTAACAATACAAGTGACATGGCAGACCGGTAATGCCCAGAACCCCGTCATTTATGCCGATGTACCGGATCTCTCCATGATCCGGGTTGGTAACACTTATTACATGAGCAGCACCACCATGCACATGAGTCCGGGTGTACCCATTATGAAGTCAACCGACCTGGTCAACTGGAAGATCACCAATTACGCCTATGATACGCTCGCCGACGTGGATGCACTGAACCTGAACAATGGCAAAAGCGCTTATGGCCGCGGCTCCTGGGCCA
>CAZLRY010000175.1:0-6908 GCA_964561675.1 uncultured Chitinophaga sp. | reverse complement strand
CCTGTACCCAGAACCAGGTGGCTTTATTGTATTTTTTATACAGGGCTTCCAGTTGTTTATGCGGCAACGGATAGAGTTGTTCAAGCCGTACAATGGCTACATCTCTCCGGCTCTCTTTTTGCTGGCGTTCCGCCAGGTCAAAATACATTTTACCGCTGCAGAATAATACTTTTCTTACTTCAGCCGGGTCAGCATACTCATCATCGATTACTTCTTTAAAACCGCCATTCACAAATTCGTCAAGGCGGGAATAAGTGCCTGTATGTCGCAGGTTGGCCTTGGGCGAGAAGTTGATCAGTGGTTTACGGAAAGGCCACGCAAGCTGTCTTCTTAAAGCGTGAAACAGATTAGCCGCTGTCGTGATATTGGTAACGACCATATTCAATTCAGCACATAATTGCAGGAAGCGCTCCAGGCGGGCGCTGCTGTGCTCAGGTCCCTGCCCTTCGTAGCCATGCGGAAGTAATAAGGTGACGCCGTTCATCCGGTTCCATTTCTGTTCACCGGCGGCTATAAACTGATCAATCATGGTTTGTGCACCGTTGGCAAAATCACCAAACTGAGCTTCCCAGATCACTAAGGCGTTGGGATTGGCAAGCGCATAACCGTATTCAAAACCGAGCACGCCATACTCGCTAAGTAATGAGTTATATATTCTGAATTTTCCGGACTTTCCAGGGATTTTTGATAACCGACTATACGGTTTATCTGTCTGTTCATCACGCAACACCGCATGCCGGTGAGAGAAGGTACCCCTGCGCACGTCCTGACCGCTCATGCGTACATCTTTGCCTTCGAGCGTCAGGCTTCCATAAGCCAGCAGTTCTGCGGTGGCCCAATCCACTTTATGCTCTGTATCAAATAACCTTACCTTATCCTGCAGTATCTTCTCTACTTTCCGCAAAGGCTTGAATCCTTCAGGCCAGGACATCATGGCGTTGAATACCGTTTTGAATTTTTCTTCTGAGATACTCGTTACCGGCGAACGGTCAAAATCATTCACCACGGCCCTTCTTAATTTTTTCCATTCCAGTTCAGGAGGCTGGTAATGGTACGGCAGCGGATTTTGTTTGATCTCATCCAGCCTTTCCTGCAGGTCCGCCCAGAATTTTTTCTCCATGGCCTTGGCCAGTTCCTGTGCATCGGGTTCCCCGTTTTCCAGCAGGTATTTAATATAGACTTCCCTCGGATTGGGATGTTTATCAATCAATGCATATAAATGCGGTTGGGTAAACTTTGGGTCATCGCCTTCATTGTGTCCGTGACGACGGTAACATACCATATCGATGAATACATCGCCGTTAAACTCCTGGCGGTAACGGGTGGCAATCTCCGCGCATTTGATCACGGCTTCCGGATCATCGCCGTTGACGTGAAATACAGGAGCCTGTACGGCAGCGGCAAGGGAGGTACAATAATCAGAGCTTCGTGCATCATCAAAATCGGTGGTGAATCCAATCTGGTTATTGATCACATAGTGAATGGTACCCCCGGTATAATAACCTTTGAGATAGCTCATTTGCAAAACTTCATAAACAATGCCCTGACCGGCCACTGATGCATCTCCGTGAATCAGTATCGGAAGAATGCGGTCAAACTCACTCTCGTACATCACATCGGCTTTGGCCCGGGCAAAACCCACCACCACCGGGTTTACGGCTTCAAGGTGTGAAGGGTTGGGCATGAGTTTCAGGTGGATGGTTTTATTGTTGATCGTCTCCACTTCAGAACCATAACCCATATGGTATTTCACATCGCCGCTGCCCATGGTCTGATCCACTTTGGCCGTGCCTTCAAACTCACTGAAGATCTGTTCATAGGTTTTGCCCATGATATTGGCCAATATGTTCAGCCGGCCGCGGTGCGCCATTCCGATCACCACTTCATGTACATCCTGGTCAGCGGCCGCACTGATGATCGCATCGAGGGCGGCTATAGTGGTCTCCCCTCCTTCCAGTGAAAAACGTTTCTGCCCGACATACTTGGTATGCAGGAATTTTTCAAACATCACTCCCTGGTTCAGCTTCTCCAGCGCTCTTTTCTTTTTCTCCAATGGAAGTGGCTGTAATAAAGTGGTTTCGATTTCACGGGTCAGCCAGTCAACTTTTACCGGATCACTGATATACTTAAACTCCACCCCTACACTGGATGCATAACATTTTTCCAGGTGTGCGAGAATAGTACGAAGGGAAGTAGTTCCCAATCCAATCAGGTTACCTACCTGTAAAGGGGCATCAAGATCCTGTTCCGTTAATCCGTAAAAGGATAATTCTATATTAGCCCCCCGGTCTTTACGGGTTCTGATGGGATTTGTTTTAGCGATCAGGTGTGCTTTATTCCGATAGCCCAATATCATGCGATAAGCCCTTAATTCCCGGAGCCAGTCTGAAGCTGTTGAATCGGACATTGCAGCCGGTGCAGCTGGAGCACTTACTGCCTGATCTGTTTTAACATGCTGGGAGGTACCATTACTGATGGCAAAATCAAAGCCCTCGAAAAATTTTTTTATTTCAGGATCAACGGAGGCTGGGTCCTTCAGAAAATCACGGTACAGGTTTTCAATATACTCCGGGTGGGAGTTAGTGATATAGGAAAAATCCTTCATGAAAGAGGTTATTATAATACTGGTGAAAAATCGGGTCACAAATATCGCTGAAAAAAAGGAAAACCCATCCGGCACTGCCGGAAAAGGCTGGTTAAATGTTACCCCCTAACATTCAGCGACTTATAATATATAACCCCAGGCTGATTGAAAGGTTTCCACGGATAACTGATTTTGTAATAAATCCTGGTGAAATTTGGTGGAAAGGAGCCGCAGCCTTACCTTTGCACTCCTTAAATCAATTATTAGATGGCAAATCACAGTGCAACAAAAAAGGATGCCCGCCAGGCGGCTAAACGTCGTGACAGAAATAAGTATTACGGAAAAACCACCCGTAATGCAATCCGTGACCTGAAAGCGGCCCCCGGAAAAGAAATGGGTGAAAAATTCCCTGATGTTGCCAGCATGATCGACAAACTGGCCAAACGCGGTATTATCCACGCTAACAAAGCGGCTAACCTGAAGAGCAAACTGGCGAAGAAAGCCAACGCTGCCGGAAAGTAAGCTGTTGCTGTATATTTTTTGAAAGGCATTCCTGAGAGGGAGTGCTTTTTTTTGCCACTATGCAAGCAAAGCCTGCGGCTTTGGGTTGGCCACGAAAGCACACATAAGGACACGAAAAATACAGGGCCACGGATCACACGGATAGACACGGATCATTGCCTGCGGCAAATACAGGTGGCCACGAAAGCACATATAAGGACACGAAAAATACAGGGCCACGGATCACACGGATAGACACGGATCATTGCCTGCGGCAAATACAGGTGGCCACGAAAGCACATATAAGGACACGAAAAATACAGGGCCACGGATCACACGGATAGACACGGATCATTGCCTGCGGCAAATACAGGGGGCCACGAAAACACACAAATGAGCACGAAAAATACAGGGCCACGGATCGCACTGATTTGCACGGATTTTTATCCGTGTTGATCCGTGAAACCTGCCTGCCGGCAAAGGCAGGTCCGTGGCTAAAATGTTGCGCAGCAACATTCCTATTTTCGTGTTCCTTCGTGTGTTTTCGTGGCAAAATCCATTGGCGCGAAGCGGCAATTCCTTCCCGTTCTTCCCTCCCGACACTTCGGGATTCCCGGCTAAAATTCCCCAGAAGGTGCTTCTTTATTTAATAGCCGGTCTTCATTACAACGTTGGCTTTATTATCTTTAGTCATCGGGACATTCATTACAACTTCAATTCTTTTCACCTCATTGTATTTTATATATGAAGAAACAATTCATAGTTACAGCATTGCTGCTCCAAATTTTAGTCTCTACCGTAGCCCAAAACATCCCCACGCGTTTTGAACAATCCGGTGGTACACAAACGCCTCCCTATGCAGAAATCATTGACTGGTGGAAGAAGCTGGATGAAAAATCAGGCAAAGTGAAGATGCTCACCATGGGTCCTTCAGATGCGGGTTATCCGCTGCACCTTGTAGTGGTTGCGAATAACGGGGATTATAATTTTGAACAGATCCGGAAGAAGAATAAACGTATTATCCTGATCAATAACGGCATTCATCCTGGAGAACCGGATGGGATTGATGCCAGTATGTTGCTCGCCCGTGATATTGTAACCGGTAAATACAAGATTCCTGATAATATAGTGCTGGCTTTTATCCCTGTTTATAATATCGGGGGCTGTCTGAACCGCAGTGCGAATTACCGGGTGGATCAGAACGGACCGGTAGAGTTCGGTTTCCGTGGCAATTCGCAGAACCTGGATCTGAACCGGGATGCAATTAAAAGTGATTCGAGAGAAGCAAGATCATTTGCACAGATCTTCCAGCTGACGGATCCGGATGTATTTGTCGATAATCACGTGAGTGACGGGGCCGATTACCAGCATATCATGACCCTGCTCACCACGCAGAGCAGTAAACTCGGCGGGGTAATGGGCGACTATATCAGCAAGGAATTTGAGCCGGCGCTCTATGGGTTAATGAAACAAAAAGGATTTGATCTGGTGCCCTATGTGAATGCCTGGGGTGATAAACCGGAGAATGGCTGGAGTGAGTATTGGGACAGTCCGCGTTACGCGAGTGGTTATGCCGCGCTATGGAATACCTTCAGTTTTGTACCGGAAACCCATATGCTGAAACCGTATGATCAACGCGTGAAGTCGACTTATGCCCTGATGCAATCTTTTATAGAATTTACAGCGGCGAATAGTGAAAGAATCAGACAGCTACGGGCACAGACCAAAGAAACGATGAAGAACCAGGAACAGTTTCCCATTGCCTGGTCGCTGGACAGATCTGTATTCAAGGAAGTATTGTATAAAGGATATCAATCCGGGCAAAAACCCAGTGAAGTATCCGGTTTTCCCCGGCTGTTTTATGATCGTTCAAAGCCCTTTGAGCAAACCGTGAAGATCTTTAATTATTTTAAACCGGTTACGTTTGTGAAAAAGCCCAAAGCATATATTCTTCCCCAGGGTTGGTGGAAAGTAGCCGAGTTATTAAAACTAAATAAAGTACAGATGATGCCGTTGAAAAAAGATACGGTGATCGAAGTGGAAGTGTATAAGATCAGTGATTATAAATCATCGGCGCGTCAATATGAAATGCATCACCTGAATACAGAAGTAAAAACAACGACTACAATCCAAAAGATGGCTTTTCGTAAGGGTGACTGGTATATACCCATGAACCAGGTGGCCAACCGTTTCTTAATAGAAACATTGGAGCCAGGCGCGGAAGACTCCTATTTTGCCTGGAATTTCTTTGATGCCATCCTTGGACAGAAAGAAGGTTATTCCGGATACGCGTTTGAAGATATTGCCGCGGATTATCTCCGGAATAATAAAGAGCTGCAGATAAAAATGGATCAGCGTAAAGCCACCGATACCGCATTTGCCAAAGATGGGCGGGCGCAATTAAATTTTGTTTACCAGCAATCACCCTGGTTTGAACCGGTGCATATGCGCTATCCGGTATACCGGGTTTTATAAGGTGGTTCTTTTGTTGGTATCGGTATGCCTGAAAAGATAATAACCGAGTAAGAGCGCGATGAACAAGACGGCCACGGAGAGATAGCCCACCCATTCATAATGGAGTAACTGCCGGTTGGCATTTGTTTTTACAATAAACCCTGACACAAGTGCTGCCACACCGGTACCCAGGTGCTGGATACTGCTGTTCAGACTCATGAAACTCCCTCTTCCTGCCGATCCTGTTACACTGCTCACCATAGTTTGGGAAGTCACGGCTCTGCCGGTAGCCAGGGCAAACCAGATGGCGAAAAAGCTCAGGACGAGGGCAAAAGGAAGTGAGGGCATATTCGTGATCAGGATGACCATAATGAAGGAGAGTGGCACGCACCAGAGAAACACTTTCAGTTTTCCTACTTTGTCCGATAGTCTTCCAAGTAAGATCGCCGAAATCAGCGAGGCGACCCCCCCGACGAGATAAATCAGCGGGGTTACGGACCTTGGATAGCCCTTATTGAATTCCATATAGGGATTTATAAAAGGAATAATAAGAAAGTGCCCCATCATCATGATCCCGGAGAAAAGGAGGGCCAGACCGGTGTATTTATTCGTCAGGGTATTCAGCAGTTGGCGGCCTTTCACCAGGATGGATTCCCGTGTGCCCAGGTGATCTTTAAGTACCGGCAGATAGATGAAACAAAGCGGCCAGATGATCAGGGCCACCAGTACTACAAAAAGAAAGGGTACGTGCCAGTCGTCTTTAAAAATATCCACCAGGTAGAGGGAAAAGGTAACACCAGCAGAGGAAGCCACGGCAAAGGCGCTCATGACGGCTCCCATGGCCGTGCCTCGACGTTCGTAGGTAAAGAGGTCAGCTATCATAGACAGAACCTGGCCGCCGATAATCCCCCCGAAAATACCTGCCACGATACGGGAGATCAGCAACATTTCATAAGACTGAGCCAAACCGCAGGCTGCAGTACCGACTATAAAACCGGCATAGGTAAACAGCAGTAGTTTTTTCCGTTCAAAGTTATCGGCCAGGAAAGCCATGGACAGACCGGAGATAAAGGAACTTATCGGGTAAGAGGCAAGGAGGAAGCTGAACTGACGGGGGGTAATATTAAAATGGGGTATCAGGTAGTTGCCCAGGGGCATCATGATCATGAAATCGAGGATATGGGTGAAGTTCACCGCAGCCAGGAGAAAGAGGATGATGCGTTCTTTGGGGGTCATGAAGGACAAAGATTGTAAAAAGCAGGGGAAAACACAAAGAAGTAAGTACGAAGTACGAGGTACGAGGTACGAGGTACGAAGTACGAGGTACGAAGTACGAGGCACGAGGCACGAGGTACGAGGTACGAAGTAC
>CAZLRY010000174.1:0-6928 GCA_964561675.1 uncultured Chitinophaga sp. | reverse complement strand
TCGGATACCCGGCCCTTATTGAGGAAAAAAATTATGATGATTCGGCAGTGGCCCTGGAAGATACCGAGATCGTACAAGTGCCCCGGGAAGATTTCCAGCAGATGATTGACGGGAATATTTCGGTGGCCTCCAAGTTTATCCGCATTATCACCCAGAATGTAAAGGAAAAAGAAGAGCGCCTGTTGAGTCTTGCTTACAGTTCCTTACGTAAGCGGGTGGCTAAAGCCCTGGTGGATATTCATGGTAAGTTTAACAGCAATGGGGAAAACAAACCCATTGAAATATCAAGAGAAGATATCGCACACTATGTTGGTACGGCGACGGAATCGCTGATCCGTACCCTGAGTGATTTCAAATCGGAAAAACTGATTGAGATAAAGGATGGTAAAATCAGTATCAGCAATATAGAGAAACTGAAGAACCTGTTATATTAATTACAGGGATAAAAGCATTTATAAAAATGAGGCTGTCCGGATCAGGGCAGCCTCTCCTTTTCAGACACATCCTGTCAATTTACAGAGATGCTCTTCACTTTTTTGGGTTGATTGATTTCCAGTTTGGGAATCAATATTTTCAGTTCCCCGTTGTTGTATTCGGCCGCAATTTTCGCGGTATCGCAGTTTTCAGGAAGGGTAAAACTTCTGGACCAGCTGCTGTAGTTGTATTCCCTGCGGTTGAAACGTCCGTTCTTTTCTTCTTTCTCTTCTTTTTCTTTTTCAGCGCTGATGGTCAGCATTTCATCAAAGGCTTCCACCTTAAAATCTTTTTTCTCCATGCCGGGAGCAGCTACACAAAGCCTGAATTCCTTATCGGTTTCGGAAACATTCACAGCCGGTACATTCATGACCTTACCCATGTTGAAAAATTCATCAATCGGGGCGTTGAAGAATTTGTCCATCCAGCCACTGTCAAACAAAGTGGGCCAGGAAGACCTGGGCTTGTCAAGTGCTTTGCTTTCCATATTGATTTTTTAGGGTGAATAATATTGTTGACACCCCAATATCAAGTTCAGCGATCAGGAAAAACAATGATGAATATGAATTTGACCAATGACTTTAATCATTGGTTGCTGCTGGTTAAATGAGTATATTATATGTTTGTGTACGAAGGACGATTACATGTCTTTCCGTTTAAAACTCCGCAATGCCAGCCAAAGGGGCACAATACCCCAGAGAGCCATTATGCCGGCGGTAAAAAGCACCCCGCTGCCACTGCCAAAAAAGTCCTTGTACAAAGCGCCTGTATAGCCCATCAGTGCACTGATATCCATTTTCAGCATGATATAGATCCGGCCCAGGTCAATGGGATTGAGGGCGGATAAGAGTAAAGTGAATTTTTCCATCGGGTAATCACTGAAAGCGAAGAGGGTCAGCAGTACCAGCCCGTCATAGATCAGGGCAAAATAAAACCATAACAAAAGTGCAAAGCCAATACCCCGGGCTTTATCCCTTGAACGTACAGCAGCCAGAAAAGCAATACTGGTGAATACGATCGTGAGGGACGTGCCGGTGAATAATAGTGCAAAACCGGTGGCATCGGGGGCATACAGCAATACCGGCAAACCCACCCCAATCCAGAAAGAAGATAAGAGGGACACACAAACACCGGCATATTCACTCAGCAGGATACGGGTACGGCTCAGGGGTTGTGAAAGCATCAGCTCAATAAATTCATACGAATTATAATAGTGGATAGTGGTGAATACCAGGCTCACCAGGGGCAACACGATCAATACAATATTGAGTAAACTGAGCATGGCCTTGCTGCCATTTTCTTCCATGCGGAACATACTTAAAGAGACCAGCAACAGAAACAGGGTATAAGCGATGATAATTTTATTCCGTAGAATATCATATAATACGTATCTGGATAACTTCAGCATAATATTCAGTTTATTGAGGGTTCTCTTTATTCTGTTCAACAGCAAACAACTGGTCGATCCAGGCACTGCTCGTTTCCTGGCCACGCATCAGTTTGGCAATGGCCTTGCTTAATTTAATCTCCCCGGTTTCTTCCTGCAGCGTTTCCAGGTCTTTGATAAACTGCAGTTTTCCTTCCTGCAGGTACATGATATGGCTGGTGAGTTCTTCCAGGTCACTTAGTACGTGCGACGTAATCAGAATGAGTTTGTTTTTCTTTTTTTCCTGAATGATTTTTTCTTTCAGGATTTCGGAAGAAAGCGGGTCAAGACCGGCCGTGGGTTCATCCAGGATCAGGATGGGCGGATCAAAGAGAAAGGCCAGTGCCGCACTCACTTTCTGGCGGGTGCCCCCACTGAGGGTGCGCATGGGTTTTTCATAGATCTTTTCGATCTCAAAGCGGGTGAGCAGATCGATATCCACGGATTCTATACCGCGGATTTTTTTCATCATTTCAAAGAGCTGACCCACTTTCATATTGTCCGGGTAGCGGCCTATCTGAGGCATATATCCGATAAACTGACGATAATCCGGATTGCCCGTTACCAAATGGTCTTTTACCCGAATGGTTCCCTTATCGGGCCGCACCATACCCAGGATGGATTTAATCAGGGTGGTCTTACCCGAACCGTTGGGTCCGATCAGGGCGATCACCTGTCCGGCTGTAAAACGAGCCGATATATTTTCCAATACCTGCAGCCGGCGGAATTTTTTGTAAACAGTTTCAATGTGGATCATAAAGAAAGCTTTTTCATCATTGGTTGGTTGTCAAATAAGTTCTCGGGGGTCAGACTGGGAATCGCTTTTTCGGCTTTGTCAAGAAGGCTGACCATAAAACTGCGAAACAG
This sequence comes from uncultured Chitinophaga sp., assembly GCA_964561675.1. GTDB lineage: Bacteria > Bacteroidota > Bacteroidia > Chitinophagales > Chitinophagaceae > JJ008. Next base: position 4,161 of record CAZLRY010000174.1, on the reverse strand, counting down.
TATTAGTGTGGTGGGATTTTCTTCGACGATCATGGAATACATACTTACCGGGTGATAGGGAATATCACCAATTCCGTCCTTATTCATATCATATCCTTCATACTTGTCCCAGTAATTTTTTTCAAATTTGTTGAGCACCAGCGTTCCGTTGGTGCCTATGTCAAAACTGTTACCCGTAAAATTATTGTGGTGAAAAAAATTATCATCACAACTGGCCTGCACTTTAAGGGCCCATCCGTTATTTTTAAACTGATTTTCCCGGATCTCGATCCGGCTGCTGCCTTCCATATGGATGCCCACGGTGTTTTTTACAAACTGGTTCTGCCGGATATAACTGTCGGTGATATCTTTCAACAGGATGCCATAAGAGGAAGCGCCCCAGTTTTCTTCAAAATGATTTTTCTCCATCCGTACTTTTTTGGAATACATCACGGCCACCCCGGCACCATTATTCCGAAAGGTATTGTTCCGGTAAGTGTCATCATTGGAAAACATAAAATGCAGTCCGTAGCGAATATTTTTCTGGCTCAGGTTATTGCTGATAGTGGAGGCGGTTACAAATTCAAAGTAAATGCCATCCCGATGTCCTTCCACCTGATTGTTTTCAATTACTGCATGGTTTGATTTCCAGAGATGGATGCCATTACCCGTTAATTGTTCAGAAGCCGGGATGCCAAAAATCCGGTTATACCGAACGATGGCATTTACACTATTGGAAATATGGATCGCGAAATAGGCATTGAGGATGGTATTTTTTTCCAGTGTTATATTGGTACAATCCACCAGTTTTATGGAAGCGAAATCGTTCATAGCAGAATACCCGGAATTCCGGAATGTAATACCCCGTACGGTTATGTCCCTGCCACTGATCAGCAGAATCTCATATTTGCTTTCTCCGTCCAGGACAGGATTGTTTTCGCCGAGCAGGGTAAGGGGCTTGGAAATCACCAGACTACCTTCTTTATACAGGCCTGCCTGTAACCGGATGGTATCTCCGGGTCGGGCCATCTCTATGGCTTTCCGAAGGGATTTAACCGGAGCAGCCGTCCCCACGACGATCTGCCCGGCAAACAATCCCAGGGAAATAATCAAACAAAAAAAGGTCAGTATTTTTTTCATTATTGGTCCAGTTTACCAGCCAGTTCTTTCCAGCTCAGTAGTTCACCAGTAAATGTTGCATTCATTTTTTCCGCTTTTTCCCGGCTGGCAAAAGCGGCGACATGACTACCCATCGGACTTTTAACCGAAGGACTCAGGATAAATACGGCCTCCTCCAGGGAAAGAAAATCGTTTTCTTTTTCAAAGTTAATCACCAGTTGCTGGCTGATTTCTTTTGGTTCAAGGGTATTGGATTTCAGAAAATATTGCATACAGGATACATCATCAAATTTGTAGATCTTTCCTTTGGTAGTAATCAGTTCAGTGCCAAATTTCGGATCCATAATTCCCATTTTACAGGTATGGCAATTGTCTTTTCCATAGGCAAAAGGCTCGGGCTTTGTGCTGCAGCTGGTTAATAGCAGAAAGAACAGGCCGTACAGTGTTATGCTAATTGGTTTCATACGATTTGTTTTTTACGGTGACGATACCATTCTGTAAACCAAACAGAGAAAGCGAGCGCAGATGCACCGATCACTACCCAGCCACCTACATCCGGAAAGGAATAAGCATCGAAGTTGAGCAAACGTTTATGGCCGAATAATGGTGGCTGATAGGAGAGTCCCGGAACCTGGATGGCCGCTTTGGGATCCAGGTTATGTCCGTAATCGTAACCCCATTGGTAAAAGTCCCAGACGGCTAATGCACCGCCAATAACAGTCAATATCAGATAATACAACAGGAATTTACGTTTACCTGTAATAGCCACGATCATTCCGAGCAGCATAAAGAAACCTACTACCCACGGGAGATATTTAAATTCAGGAAACATATCCACACTGATATGTTTCATGCCAATATAGTGATTCAGTCCGTTGATGATCTCCACATCGCCGGAAAGCCCGTTGATCCAGATATTCATCATCAACCCTTCCGGGTATTGCGGTGCAAAAAGATCGATCCGCCAGGCGGGAAGGAAAAAGACAGCAATAAGAGCACCAGAAGCAAAGGCAACCAGGATCCGGGACGTGATACTGAGATTATTTTTCATACTGTTTAATTAAAAGACTTCCGGGCACTTGTCCCGGAAGCCATCAGGGAATCATTGAAACGCAAAAGCTGAATTATTTTTTAGCAGGAGGAAGTAATACGCCATCGATCACATGCACCCATCCGTTGGAGCCCCTTACTGAACCAATGATCGTAGCAGAACCGTTGAGTATTGTTTTGCCATCTTTTACAGTAATAGTCAGGTTATCTCCATTCACCATACCTAACGTCATGCCATCGGTGAGGAATTTTAAATCCAGTGCTGAAGTGGTAACATGGTATTGCAGGATATTCTGCAGGTCCGCTTTTTTATCGTCTTTCATTAATCCATCCACCGTACCGGCGGGGAGTTTTTCAAAGGCCGCATTGGTAGGTGCAAAAACAGTGAAAGGACCTGCATTCGCCAGGGAAGTAACCAGTTCCGCCTGCTTCAGGGCAGCGACCAGTGTAGTATGATCAGGAGAGCCCACCGCTACTTTTACCACATCTTTTTGTGATTCATCATCCTGAACCGCTTCCTGTCCGCCAGCAGCGGGGGCATCTGCAGTGGAAGATGCAGTTTCTGTGGATGTATTATTATTGCAGCTTATCATCAGTAATATACTGCTGAAGAGCATCAGGTTAAATATCTTTTTCATAAAAACAGTTTGGGTTGATGAATCAGCGGTCCGGTTTTAAGCCAGACCGCTGATGATGATTATTTGGTGGACGGCGCTCCGGTTGCTGCCGGAGTAGTGGCAGGCAGGTTAGTTCCTGTACTGAAAGTCAACGGTACATTAGAACCGGCCGGACTGACCCGGATATAACCCTGCATTTCCTGATGGAGAGCTGAACAGAAGTCTGTACAGTACATCGGATAAACACCTGCTTTCTCCGGTTTCCAGGCCAGGGTCTGTGTTTCGCCGGGCATGATCAGTAATTCTGCATTGGCGATTCCTTTAACTGCGAAACCGTGTGGTACATCCCAGTCCTGTTCGAGGTTGGTTACGTGGAAATAGACAATATCACCCAGTTTCACGCCTTCAATATTATCCGGTGTGAAATGTGAACGGATGGACGTCATGTACACGTGGATTTCATTTCCTTTACGCACCACTTTGGCATTATCATCTCCCAGTGCCGCATAAGGGTGTTTGTTGTCTTCCAGTTTATAGATCTTCTGGCTGTTCTTCATGATCATGGAAGCCGGAATAGCTTCCGCATAGTGGGGTTCGCCAATAGTCGGGAAATCGAGAATCAGTTTCATTTTTTCTCCGCTGATGTCATAAATCTGCGCACTTTGGGTCAGCTCAGGTCCGGTGGGCAGGTAACGGTCTTTGGTGATTTTATTATAGGCGATTACATACTTGCCATGCGGTTTTGAGGTAGGACCTCCGGGAACTGATAAGTGACCAATAGAGTAATAAGTAGGAACGCGATCCAGCACTTTCAGGTCTTTTACATTCCATTTCACAATTTCGGAGGAAACAAAGAAGGACGTGTAGGCGTTTCCGTTACCGTCAAATTCGGTATGTAAGGGACCGAGTCCGGGTTTCTGTACTTCGCCATGTAAAACGGCTTCATACTTCAAAACAGGAATACCGTCGTATGTACCGTCAAAATTTTTAGCGGCAATGGCGGCTTCAATTTTGGCGAAAGAGAAGACGGGGATCACCGCAGCCAGTTTACCACTGCCTACGATATATTCACCGGTAGGATCGGTATCACATCCGTGCGGGGATTTGGGGCAGGGCATAAAGTATACCATGTCCGGACAATCCTTGGGATCCAGTACGAGCACTTCGTTTTTAATTTCAGAAGTGGCGCTATGGGTAGATTCATTGTATTTGTTGTGGGCATAACGAACCTGTTTTTTCACGCCTTTACCTGCCTTGGCATACTCTTCTGCTTTTTTCCAGTTCACGGCCATGATAAAGTCCTTGTCTTTCTGAGATGCATTTACTTCCAGCAGGGTATTGGCTTTTTCTGAGTTGTAACAACTGAAGAAGAACCAACCGGCTGATCTGCCTTTAC
>CAZLRY010000173.1:5727-6953 GCA_964561675.1 uncultured Chitinophaga sp. | reverse complement strand
ATGAATATGAAACGACTACTTCTTCTTTTACTGATTGCCTTCAGCCTGTTTGCCAGTGCACAACCATTGCAGCAACTGAGCCTGACCACGGCCTGGGAACTGGCACAGAAAAACTACCCGGCGGTGAAACAAAAAGACCTGGTGCGCCAAACGGCCGGCATCAGTGTTGAGAATCTGCAAAAAGGATTCCTGCCACAATTCTCCATAAGCGGGCAGGCTACTTATCAATCGGACGTGACCAGTGTGCCGATTTCCATTCCGGGGTTCAGTATCGAAGCTCCGAATAAGGATCAGTATAAACTGGTGGCCGATGTGAACCAACTGATCTACGACGGGGGGCTTACCCGTGAACAAAAGACCCTTCAACAATTGAATGCCAAAGTGGAAGACCAGAAAGTGGAAGTGGAATTGTATAGAGTAAAAGAAAGGATCAACCAGTTATTCCTGAGTATTCTTTACCTGGATGAACAACTCAAACAGGTGGAACTGGTAAAGAAGGATATTGAGACCGGCATCAAAAAAGTGGAGGCGCAGGTACAAAACGGGGTGGCGTTTAAATCCAACCTGAATATGCTGAAGGCCGAGTTGTTGAAGACAGGACAACGCACCGTTGAGATCAGCACGTCACGTAAAGGACTCGTGGCTGCACTTTCTCTTTTTGTGGGACAGGAATTAAATGAGCAAGTGCGACTGGAACAACCCGTCTCTTTGCTGGTCGCGGATCTTAACATTGACCGGCCTGAACTGAAGCTGTATACCGAACAGGAAAACCTGATTGGTCAGCAGGATAAACTGATCCAGGCAAAGAACCAGCCCAAAGCCAGTCTTTTTGCCCAAGCTGGTTATGGACGTCCGGGACTGAATATGCTGAAGAATGAATTTGCTTTTTACTCCATCGGGGGACTGCGGTTCAACTGGTCACTGGGTGGCCTTTATACAAAGAAGAAAGAAAAAGAACAGGTGCAGGTAAATAAGAAAATAGTGGAAGTACAAAAGGAAACATTTTTACTCAACACGAATGCACAATTAAAACAGCAGCAGGCCGAAATCGATAAGTTGCAGCAATTGATCAGTTCGGATGAAGCGATCATTGCGCTGCGTATAACTGTAACTGAAGCTGCTAAAGCCCAATTGGAGAACGGGGTCATTACCGCCAATGATTTTCTGAAAGAAGTGAATGCGGAAGATATGGCCCGCCAGTCCCTGATCACCCACAGGGTGCAGTT
>CAZLRY010000173.1:0-5627 GCA_964561675.1 uncultured Chitinophaga sp. | reverse complement strand
GTCGCGGGAACGGTACTGACTAAATATGCCGAGCAGGGAGAAATCACTTCGACTGGTAAAGCATTGTATAAAATTGCGGATCTGTCCACCATTACATTACGCGCCTATATTACCGGCACACAATTGTCGCAGGTAAAACTGGGCCAGTCTGTTAAAGTGCTTGTTGATGATGGCGCTAAAAAATACAAGGAATATTCCGGCACCATCAGTTGGGTCTCCGATAAAGCTGAGTTTACACCGAAGACCATTCAGACCAAAGACGAACGCGCCAATCTTGTATATGCTACGAAGATCAAAGTGAAGAATGACGGGTACCTGAAGATCGGTATGTACGGCGAAGTGAAATGGTGAGTGGTGAGTGGTGAGTAGTGAGTGTAATCTGGTTAATGATAATTTATGAAAGCAGTTTCGGTACAAAACATAGTGAAAAGGTATGGTATAAAAAAGAGTACCACTACAGCTCTGCACGGAATCAGTTTTGATGTGCAGCAGGGGGAGTTGTTTGGCCTGATCGGTCCGGATGGCGCCGGGAAGACCTCGTTGTTCAGGATACTGACTACTTTGTTACTCGCAGAGGAAGGTACAGCTACAGTGGATGGTTTTGATGTGGTGAAAGATTATAAGGAGATACGCAAACGGGTAGGGTATATGCCCGGACGTTTTTCCCTTTACCAGGATCTGACGGTGAAGGAAAATCTGGATTTTTTCGCTACTATTTTTAATACAACCGTTGAAGAAAATTACGACCTGATAAAAGATATCTATTCGCAGATCGAGCCTTTTAAGGATCGCCGGGCAGGTAAGCTTTCCGGTGGAATGAAACAAAAACTGGCGCTTAGTTGTGCCCTGATCCATCGTCCGTCTGTCTTGTTTCTCGACGAACCGACCACCGGAGTGGATGCGGTATCCCGTAAAGAATTCTGGGAAATGCTGAAACGGTTGAAGGAACAGGGAATCACGATTCTTGTCTCTACCCCCTATATGGATGAAGCCGGTCTATGTGATCGGGTAGCGCTTATTCAGTCAGGCCGCATTATGCAGATTGATACACCTGCCGGCATTGTGCAGCAATTCGGTAAAAAACTATTGGCGGTGAAAAGCAGTAACATGCTGGAACTCCTGAAAGTGTTGAATGATCAGGATGTGGTGGAAAATGCTTATCCCTTTGGTGAATATCATCATGTGGTCCTGAAGGATGATGGTGCGGATGTTTTACGAAATGAATTGAACCGGAATGGAATTGTAGTTGAAATGAAGGAAACCGAAGCAAATATTGAGGATTGTTTTATACGGTTGATGAGAGATAATTGACCAATTAGCCAATATGCCAATGTGCCAATGGAGGAATAGTTTGAAACTTTATTGAGACATGAAAGTTGGGTGATGGATTCGTAAGAAAATGATTGTATTAAATGTAAACAAGAACTTTTTAGAATGCCTTTGATTTTTGCAATTTGATTTTTCTTTGGCTTCTTGGCATCTTGGTTTCTTGGTTCTTTAAGTAAGGTACTAGGTACATAAATTTCTAATAATGTCTGATAAAGTAATCATAGCAGATAAATTGACCAAACGCTTCGGCGACTTCACCGCCGTGGACGCGATCAGCTTTGACGTGAACCGGGGCGAGATCTTTGGTTTTCTCGGCGCCAACGGGGCCGGTAAGACCACGGCTATGCGGATGTTGTCGGGACTGTCATTGCCGACTTCCGGCAAAGCGATGGTGGCCGGGTTTGATGTATATAAGGAAAATGAAAAGATCAAACGGAATATCGGGTATATGAGTCAGAAGTTTTCTTTGTATGAAGACCTGACCGTGCGGGAGAATATCCGGTTTTATGCGGGTATATATGGGAAGAGCAATGCTTTTATAAAGGAGAAAACGGAATTGGTACTCAAGCAGCTTCACCTGACAGCAGAAGCAGATAAACTGGTAAAATCCCTGCCCCTGGGCTGGAAGCAAAAACTGGCTTTTTCGGTGGCGATTTTTCACGAGCCCAAACTGGTCTTCCTGGATGAACCCACCGGCGGGGTGGATCCTGTTACCCGCCGTGAGTTCTGGAACCTGATTTATGAGGCTGCGGCTGATGGTATCACCGTTTTCGTGACCACGCATTATATGGACGAGGCGGAGTATTGCAACCGGGTAAGCATCATGGTGGATGGAAGAATTGATGCATTGGATACCCCGGCTCAGCTGAAGAAAACCTTTGGAGCTGAATCTATGGATGAAGTGTTTTTGAAGCTGGCGAGGAAGGCTGTTCGGAATGCAGATTAAGATAATGTGCCAATTAGTCAATGTGCCAATGGAGGAAGAGTTTGAAACTTTAATGAGAGATGAACGTTGGGAGATGGATTCGTAAGAAAATGATTGTTTTAGATGTAAGTATGAACTTATTAGAAGGCCTTTGAATTTTGCAATTTGATTTTTCTTTGGCGTCTTGGCATCTTGGTTCTTGGTTCTTTTAGTGAGATGTCCTTGTTGTCCCGAATAGTAAAAAATTATGAAGCAATTCATTTCATTTGTAAAAAAAGAATTTCACCACATTTTCCGCGATAAGCGGACAATGTTCATCCTGCTGTTCATGCCGGTGGTGCAGATCATTATTTTCGGATTTGCCCTGACCAATGAGGTGAAGAATTCGAAGATCGCGGTATGGGACCAGTCGAAGGATGCGGCTACAGCTTCGCTGATCAGCGAACTGGAAGCCAGCCGTTATTTTGAAGTGGAACAGGAAATCAGCAGTCCGGGAGACGTGGAAAAGATATTTCAGAAAGGGAAGGTGAAGCTGGCGGTGATCATTCCACCTCATTTTAAGGAAGACCTGGGCCATTTTAATAAAGCCCAGGTGCAGTTGCTGGCCGATGCATCAGATCCGAATGTGGCCAACACATTGACCAGTTATGCTTCTGCTGTTATTATAGATTACCAGAACCGGATCACCAACGGACGTAAACTTCCTTATACAATCACCACTGAAGTCCGCATGTTGTATAACCCTGAACTTAAAGGCGCTTATAATTTTGTGCCCGGGGTAATGGCCATGGTGCTGCTGCTGGTTTGTACCATGATGACGGCAATCACTATAGTTCGTGAAAAGGAAATGGGGACCATGGAAGTGATGCTGGTGTCTCCCATGAAGCCGTTCCGGATCGTGCTGGCCAAGGCGGTGCCTTACCTGATGCTGTCTTCCATTAACATCACGAGTATATTATTATTAAGTAAATATGTGCTGGACGTACCGATCAATGGCAGCCTGATCCTGCTGGTAGGAGAGAGTTTCCTTTTTACCCTGGTATCCCTGGCCCTGGGATTGCTGATCTCTGCCCGGGCCGAGTCACAGCAAACAGCCATGTTCATTTCCCTGGTGGGGATGTTCCTGCCCACGGTGATGTTGAGCGGTTTCATGTTCCCGGTGGAGAATATGCCCCTGCCGTTGCGGACCGTTTCGAATATTGTGCCGGCCAAGTGGTTTTATATTATCGTGAAGTCGGTTATGATTAAGGGTACCGGTCTTCATACGGTCTGGAAAGAAACCCTGATCCTGGTGGGAATGCTGGTCTTCTTCCTCGGACTGGCCATTAAGAACTTTAAAATCCGGTTAGCATGAGGACGTTATTCTTTTTATTACAGAAGGAGTTCAGGCAAATCTTCCGCGATCCGGGTATCCTGCGGCTGATCTTTGTGATGCCGGTGATCCAGCTGGCCGTGTTACCCTGGGCCGCTGATTACGAAATCAAGAATATCCAGCTGGCAGTGATCGATCATGATCATTCCTCCTATTCCCGCAGTTTGATCAATAAGGTTACAGCTTCCGGTTATTTTATATTAACCGACTTCTCGGCTTCCTATTCAGGAGCCCTGGAGCTGGTAGAGCATGAAAAGGCGGATATCATCCTTGAAATTCCGGCTTCATTTGAGAAGGAACTGGTCAGGGAGAATGAAGCCCGTTTATTCATGGCGGCCAATGCCATTAACGGGGTGAAGGCCGGGTTGGGAAGTACCTATCTCCGCAGTATCATCCAGGATTATAATCGCGAAGTCCGGTCGGAGTGGATCCAGTTTCCACGGTTCAGCCCGGAAACAAGTATTGAAATCAGTTCCTCGAACTGGTTCAATCCCCTGATGAAGTACAAGCTCTTTATGGTACCTGGGATGCTGGTATTGTTGCTGACCATGGTAGGAGCCAACCTGACGGCTATTAATATAGTCAAAGAGAAAGAGATCGGTACCATTGAGCAAATCAATGTGACCCCGGTGAAGAAATTCCATTTTATCCTGGGCAAACTGATCCCATTCTGGGTGCTGGGGCTGATCATTTTTACGATCGGGATCATTATTTCGCGGTTCTTTTATGGGATCATTCCATTGGGCAATATGGGCACCATCTACCTGTTTGCCGCGATCTACCTGTTTGCTGTCCTTGGGCTCGGGCTCCTGATCTCCACGTTTGCCGAAAGTCAGCAACAGGCTATGCTGATCTCCTTTTTCCTGATGATGATTTTTGTATTGATGAGTGGTCTTTATACTTCCATCGACAGTATGCCGGATTGGGCCAAATTCATTACAAAGGCCAACCCGGTCACCTATTTTATACAGGTCATCCGGATGGTGGTGATCAAGGGCAGCAGCCTGTCTGATATTAAAGAGCCGCTGCTGACCATCACTGGCTTTGCCTTGTTTCTCAATGGCTGGGCGGTCCTGAATTATCATAAACGGTCCTGAGTAAAATCGTTTGAGGATGCGATCGGAATTTGGTATATTCGGTTAAACAAAAACGATTCGCTATGCTCAAAATCAACAACCTTAAAGACGGAGACATCATTACGGTGGACGACGACGGATTGATGAGGGAGGGGACAGTCGTTAGAACAAGTCCGGCCGAACACCAGGCCCTGGTAGACAATGGCATTCAGGAATTCTGGTACGATCAGGAGGACATGCATGCGGTGCCTTTGGACGAGAACCAGCTGACCCGGCTTGGATTTACCGGAGAGGACCTGGATGGCGGCATGAAGTACAAGCGGGATTCGTTCCGGGTACTTTTGCCGGAAAAGGGCAATTTTTCAAAAATAGAGATGTGGTGGCGGGAAGACCGCCGGCATTTCGACTTTCCGCTTTCTGTGCATCAGTTCCAGAATCTCTACCTGGACATGACGAAAGTGCACCTGGATAAGGTCTGAAAAGACTGAAAACCAATTTGTTGACTCAGATCAAGCCTTATTTTCATAATACCCCGAAAAAAAATCGGGGTTTTTTCTTTATTCGGGCATATACGCCTATCTTTGCAGCCCTAAAATTTATGTCGAAACAACCACTTATCAAGCAGGATGGAATAATCCTCGAAGCTCTGTCCAACGCCATGTTCAGGGTGAAGCTGGAAAATGGCCACGAAATACTGGCCACCATCTCAGGAAAAATGAGGATGCACTACATCCGTATTTTGCCAGGTGATAAAGTAGGGGTGGAACTTTCGCCATATGATTTGACAAGGGGAAGAATCAATTTCAGGTATAAATAACCCTTCGACAAGCTCAGGGTGACACAACCAAAAAAGAAGATATTATGAAAGTTAGAGCATCAATCAAAAAGCGCAGCGTCGACTGTAAAATTGTACGTCGTAAGGGCA
>CAZLRY010000172.1:0-6962 GCA_964561675.1 uncultured Chitinophaga sp. | reverse complement strand
TCCATTCCGTATATCCGAACCGGAGTAAACCAACTGGCCCCAACGGTTATAGACCCGCATCGTAAAGTGAGTCGGCCGAAGATTGGTTTCCGGTTTAAACTGATCATTTTTCCCATCACCGTTCGGAGTGAAACCGGAAGGAAAATAAATATCACAAAGACCGGGGCGGATGTTCACCTGGTCAGCATTTAAACCGCACACCGTTCCTGTTGTAACGGAAAACTGACCCAGTCTTGTTACAAGAATGGAAGCCGTGGTTTCACCGGTACTCCACAAATAACTGCTGAAATTGCCCGGGGTAAGACGAAGCGTGTCACCTTCACAAAATACCTGGTCCGGACCAAGGTCTGGCCTTGTATAAATTCGTATTGACAAATCCAGGATACGGGTACTGTCGCACCCATTAATGCCGGTGAAGATATCGGTATATGTTCCTGCGGTTCCATAACCTTCAAATAAATCACCTTCGCAGATTTCACGACTGATTCTTACCAGTTGCTTTCGTTTGACAGGAATGGTGGCTTCCACAAAGGTCGCTTTAATACAAGGCCCCGATTCCACCTGGCTGATGATGAAATGCTGGTCACTGGTGATTCCGTTTACTACCACTTCTGCGCCTCCAGTTGCATCGAGTATAACCAATGCCGGTTGTCCCCCGTTCATTGAATAGGTAATAACCGATCCCGGCACACCACTTAGCAGGAATCTCGCCACCCCCCCTTCACAAACAGCGGAGGATGGCGTCAGTACAGGGATGACCTGGTCAGAAAAGACCCGGACATTGCTGTTTCCATTCGCTACGCAACCATTCGGGTCGCTATATGTATATTGAACCGGATAGATGCCGGCTGCAAGACCCGTGGCATCAAAACTGCCATTTGAAGAAATATGAGCACCAGTCCATATACCGCCTGTAGGTAAAGCAATCAGTTGTATACCCGACCCGCTGCAAACCTCCGCATCGGTGAGGGTTAAAACCGGAAGCGGGTTGACGACAACATTAGCCAATGACTGATTACTGCAATTATTCCCGTCGGTATATGAATAGGTTACCGGATACAAACCCGCCAAAACGCCTGTTGCATCAAATATCCCGGATGCTGAAATATGATTCCCCGACCAGTTGCCACCTGCCGGTGTGGCCTGTAACTGAACCGCCCGGCCGGTACAAACACTCCCGTTCTGCGCCTGCACCACCGGTCGTGCATATACTTCTACCTGCGTTATAATGCTGTTGCTGCAACTCCATTGGTTCGTGTACTGGTAAGTTACATTATGGAAGCCAGGTGTTGCCGTTGCCGCATCAAAGACGCCTGCTGTTGAAATATGCGCGCCGCTCCAGGTTCCTCCCGATGGTGTGCCTGAAAGCTGAATCGTGGTACCGGAACATAAGGCACCGCCACTGGCTGACACTATTGGGTTGGGTCTGACCAGTACCGTTTCAAGCAGGTTAATATCCTTGCCACATGTGCCATCATATACCTGCGTCAGTTGAAGGGTCTGATCTGTATTGATAGCGGGAATAGTAATGGTCGCGACTCCGGATGCATCAATAATCAGTTCCAGAACGGGACCACTGTTTAATGAGTATCGTATCCGATAACCCGGGGTTGAAGCTATCGTGAACACGGCATCTGTACCTGCACAGGCATTCATAGTTGATGTGAGTACCGGTGTAACGAGAAACGGCACATTGATCCCAAAACTTACGGATTCCGGCTGACCGCAGTTGTTGGTATACGTACAGGTAATGGTTCCGCTGGCAATGGCGGTATAACTCGCGACATTAGTAACAGAACTGTTTCCTGTCCAGCTATAATTCGATCCGTTGGGCGGAGCCGTAAGTGTGTATACCGTACCCTCACAATAGGTGAAAATATTGGTATAATCCGTCACCCGCATCTGTTGCAGGTTAGACAACGCCCCGGTGCTTCCGGCCACGGACCAATATACGGAAGTGGCATTTGCAAATTCATCGGCAATATGATTTCGGGTGGAACTGCCCCGCAACTGTCCATCAAAAAATAAGGAGATACGCTGACTGCTTGCCGTCAGGTATTCCCATTGCACTTGTACGGTATGCCATTGCCCGTCTTCCACATTTGCACACAGATCGGTGAGACAAACCGGTGAAGTCTGCGCATCCATGATCAGTCCCGTATTGGTCAAATTCCCATTGGCATAGATGCCGGTATGATCCGCGGCCAGGTCATCCGGGAGTCCGTTGGCATAGGTATCAAAATCGATAATCAGTGAATTGGGAAGTCCCTGTACCCCGAGTCCCCCACCCTGGGTCAATGTCGGGTTGCAGGAACGGGAAAACATAAAAGCCATTCCATCGGCGCCGGTATCATCCTTGGTTCCAAAGTTGAGTTGAAAATTGAGGGTAAAATTAGTAGTAAGGTCCACACTATAATAATTGGTGACCATACCCACCTGACTGATGGCATCCGCAGTAATCTGGTATAAACCCGGACCTGTTTGTACAGCAGTACCCTGTGTACGGAACTGTTGTCCGTAACTGGCAGTTGCGTACAAAAAAAATAAACCAATAAAGAGTTGCCTGAAAAAACCCATCCTGTCGGGTGAAAATACAAAACTTGCTGGAAAAAAGCATCATTGATAATCCCGGTTGCCTTTCCAGTCACGCCCCCTGAACCTGGAAACAAAATACCCGATCAGTATCAGTGTTAAACCGGTTATACCCATCATAAACTGAAGGTTGACGGTGCTGGCGTCCCTGAACTGGAAAAATAAGACCACCAATTCGATGATAAACAATACCACGAGGATTAAGACAATACGGGAAGAGTCGGAAAATAGCCGTTTCATTTCGTTGGTTTTTGGTTAAAAAAGTACTGATCAGCCTGAGCTACTTATCAGCTACTTATCGGTCTTTAGCGGCTATTGAATTGTGGAAGCGTTGATTATTATTCTGCTGCTAATTAAACAAAGACTTAAAAAATAACCTTGTTTTGTTTAGGCATGTCGAAACAGAGTTAAACAACAGTCAGGGGAAACACTTAAAAAAGGGCTACACATTACAGAAGGATATAAATTAAAAAGCCATCAGTTTTGGCTGATGGCTTTGGTGGAGGCGACCGGACTCGAACCGGTGTCCAAACATATTCTCCAAAAGCTTTCTACATGTTTATTTCATTTTGAATTGTCGGGTATAAACTGGAAACCCTCCTTCGCCGAGGCTTCGGAGGATAAAATGAACAACCGATTTATACCGTAGCTGGATAGTCTTAAGCAACCGGCACAGCCTGAGGTTGCAGCAACCTGTTTTGTTTTTGAGTCGGCGGCGGGGCATGGTAACAGATCAACCGGCCCGGCGGCCCTAATGACTACTTAATCACTGATTAGGCAGCCATGGCATACTGTGTATTGCCATTTGAGTTTTTCGTATTCAGATTAAACTGCTAATTACGCAACGCAGTACATGCTTACACTTCCAAAGAGCTACGCTGTCAATACCAAGCGCCCCCTGTTCGGGAGAGTAAAGTTAGTTGATTTAAAGGATTTAGTCAGGTATTATTACTGTGCAGAATAGTTAAAGTCGGGAGTCGGGAGTTAATAGTTGGGAGTCCAAGGCCTCGGACAACAGCCGGCAATCCTTACAGTTTCAAGCCGGAAGGGGAATGCGCTTCTATACCAATGAAAATAATATAGTTTATAGGTCCGCCACTCCAATACGGGCACAATATTTAACCTCACAGCCATTTAGTAATGTTATCCGAAGACAAACAGTGAACTGGCCTCCATGTGGAAAATCTATCCTGGGGTCCCAGTCCGGACTATAGGATTGTCCATCCACATACCAATTGAATTTTGCCCCTTTGGGCAGTCCTCCTGGCGTAGTATTGGTGAAGAAAACGGTAGTACCGCCCAATACCTGCTCGGTAAGTGGATCATATTTGTATTGTTGCCATCTGAAAGAAGGTTTGAGTGTACAAACCATCGGGCAATCTGTTTTTACTTCGGCCATGAAAGAATCCGTTCTGGCCACTGCCCCGTTTGCATCCATCAACATCCAAAAGTGTTTCACTTTGTAAATACCACAGTCAGTATATACATGCACCGGGGCAGTTTGTTCGCTTATACGGCCGTCACCAAATAACCACAGATGCCGGACATTACTTGTGTCTGTTCCATACTGACTTACAAACCGAACAGTATCTTTTACCGAAACAATGGAAAACACGGCCTTACCTGGCAAAGGTTCCTGTGCAAATGAAAAAAAGGCAAATAAAACCACAGTGATCAGCAGCATATTCTTTTTCATAATCCAGCTTTTAATAATATGGTTGAACAGGCCAAAAATACGTTTTGTCAACAACAGGTATTTAACAGCCGAAAATCTCAGGAGATATATTGAAATGTTCAATACTCTGCAACACCAATACGCTCACAGCGCTCAACCACACAACCATTCAACAGGGTAATTCGCAGACAAACAGTAAAGTAACCACCATATGGAAAATGTATTAAGGGATCAGATCTTTCTGAAGTAAGCTGTCCGTCAACAAACCAGTATATCTTTGCCCCTTTCGGTACCCCCCCACGTGTTGTATTGGTGAATAATACTGATGACTTGCCTGCAGTAACCTGAGCGAGTGGATTAACCAGGGTCTGTTTCCAGGTGAAATCAGGTTCTGTTTTACAAACCATAGGACAAGCTGTCCAGACCGTTAAAAGTGACGAGTCTGAACTGATTATTGCCCCCTCTTTGTTTAGTTGTAGCAAAAAATGCTTTACCTCGTATTTGCCGCAATCAGCATAGACATGAGTCGGAGAATCATCCGTACTTATGCGGCCATCGCCGAACAACCACAAGTGACGGGCTGCGACTGAATCGCCTGTAAACTCTACGTGAAACCGAACCGTATCGTTAACCGAAGTAGTGGTAAATGAAGATGGATTAACGACTGGTTGCTGAGCATGTATAATAAGCGGAATAGTTCCGAAACAAAGAACTAATAAGATTATTTTCATAGATAATAATTTAAGTATTAAGGTGTGTGCAAATCAAATATAGCCGCATCTCATTCTGAAAAAAATGATATAAATACGGATTCACATTTTTTGCTATACTTTAACGCAACAAAGAGAATCTGAAATATATACTGCTATCCATCTTAGCCATACAATTTTCTTAGTTTTACAAAATGGACAAAAAAAAGCCGGATGTATATTTTACTGAACGGAGCCATGAACTGACCACAACGATCAGCGGGTTAAAAAGAACAGCGCTGATGCTTTCCTGGTTACGGTTGTTCAGTTTCCTCTCCATCATCTTATTGGGATGGTGGCTTTGGCCCATGGGCTTATTACCCGCATTTACGGGCATTGGTGCCGGCCTGCTCCTTTTTATCGTGATCGTAAAACGGGACCTGGACAATAAAACTGCCATAGAAAACAGTAGCCGCTTACTTGCTATCTGCCGGAATGAGCAACTGGCACTGAACCATCAGTATCAGCAATTTCCGGATGGAGCCAGGTTTCCTGATCCGCATCATGCCTATGCAAATGATCTTGATCTCTTTGGTCATGCCTCCCTTTTTCAATATATCAACCGTACTGAATCCGAACAGGCTGGACGTTTACTGGCTGACTGGCTGCTGGAACCCGCTTCAGCAGAGACGATCCTGAGACGACAGAAAGCAGTTGACGCCCTGTCCGATATTCCTGAATGGAACGAACAACTCCAGTCACATGGTGCGGCAAAAAAAATAACATTGTCAGCAGAACTTCATATCTGTCAGTGGATGGAAGAACAAAATAATGTGCGCACTCATATGGGCTGGAAGCTAACCCGCTATCTTTTTCCGCTGGCCAGTTTAACCTGGCTATTACTTTATATAGTGGATCAGATTCCGCAATCCTTATTCCTTACCGGGTTGACCATTTTCTTAGCTATTTCTTATGCCATCACAAAAAAACTGATACCGGCCTGGAATAAACTGGGTAAGATCAGTGCGGAACTGGAGAGTTTCTCAGATAGTATCCGGCATATTGAAACCGCCAGCTTTAACAACGAATTACTGAATGCCCATAAAGCCACTTTTAGTAATCCACCACTACCAAGCGCATCAACCCAAATCAAATCGCTGAAGAAGATCATGGACCGGCTGGATTACCGGCTCAATCCAGTTGTATTCATTCCTCTCAGTGTATTTCTTTGCTGGGATCTGCAACAGGTATTCGCCCTTGAAAAATGGAAAGCAGCAAATAAAGCAGGCATTCAACATTGGTTTGCCTCTCTAGCTGAAATGGAAGCCCTTTCATCCCTGGGACGATTACGTTTTAATCATCCGGAATGGGTTTTCCCGGTACTGGAAACAGCCACCATATTTGCCGGAACTTCAATTGGTCATCCGCTGATTCCTGCTGGTAAAAGAGTGAATAATGATTTCAATACACAAGGTGACGGGATCATCAACCTGGTTACCGGTTCCAATATGGCCGGGAAAAGCACTTTCCTTCGCAGCTGTGGGGTCAATATCATATTGGCCATGGCTGGTGCTCCGGTCTGTGCCACGGGCCTCCGGCTCTCTCCCCTGCGTGTGATGAGCAGCATGCGGATCAGCGACAACCTGGAAGAAAGCACCTCCACTTTTTATGCGGAATTGAAAAAACTTAAAGCAATTATTGAAGCCGTTAATAAAAAAGAGCAGGTATTCCTGCTGCTGGATGAAATCCTCCGTGGCACCAATTCCGGCGACCGGCATACCGGCTCCAAAGCCCTGATCAAACAACTGATCGCCCAACACGCCACCGGCATCGTGGCATCACATGACCTTGAGCTGGCCAAACTAAAAGAAGTATACCCGCAGCAATTATTCAATTATCACTTCGATGTGCAAATCGCAAATGAGGAATTGTATTTTGATTATACCCTGAAGGAAGGGGTTTGCCAGAGCATGAATGCATCATTGCTGATGAAGAAAATCGGAATC
>CAZLRY010000171.1:0-6985 GCA_964561675.1 uncultured Chitinophaga sp. | reverse complement strand
CATAAATCCATCGGGGAAGGTGTATGGGCAGACATGTTCCGGGATAAAATTCCCCAGTTTTCAACTTCCTGGTACAGTTTTACTTTTGACAATAACAAGTCGTTATATAAGTATGACCGGCAGGATGAAAAGACAAAGGTTCCCTTCTTCAATAATAATGTAGAAGAAGATGTATGGTATAGTGATTATGAAAACAGCACTTCCATCAAACGGAAATTTGTTTTTGACGACCATTACCTACTCACGGATTCTATGGCACACATTGAGTGGAAACTGGTTCCGAATGAAACCCGGGAAATTGCCGGATTCAACTGCCGCAAAGCAGTAGGCATCCTGTTTGACAGTGTATATGTCTTTGCTTTTTATACCGACGAGATCCTGATATCCGGTGGTCCGATGGGACTAAATGGATTACCCGGCATGATCCTCGGGATCACGATTCCGAGAATGTTCAGCAGCTGGATCGCCACTAAAGTGGATATTGTCAATGTCAATAAAAGCAGTATTACCCCGCCGTTGAAGGGCAAGAAGAAACAGGGAAAGGATCTGATCGAAAATGTGAAAAAAGCCACCAGTGACTGGGGGTCATGGGGACAACAGGCCGTCTGGAATATTTTCCTGTAATTTATTTCAGCAGCTCAAATACAAAACTCTCTTTCGGTTTGATTTCAAAACCGGTGATCGGAATAACATCGCCGGTAATTACATTTCTGAGCCGGGTAAAGCCGTTTGTTCGTTCTGAAAGGTAGTTCCAGTCCGGCCTGAAAGGTTGACCGCCGGTATGCGAAATAACCATCACGGTTTGATTTTTATCATAGCGAAAATAAGTATACACCCCATCTTTAGGCAGGTATTGCATCAGTTTGCCTGAACCAATAGCTGTTGCCGTTTTCCTGAAATTCGCCAGGGCCTTTATATAGCCGAATGCCTCGTTTTCCTGTGCTGTACGTCCTGCAGCTGTAAATTTATTCACCGCATCGCCCGGCCAGCCACCCGGAAAATCGCGGCGCACTTCGGCATCGGTAGGGTTTTTAAAGTTCTTCATCAGAATTTCACTGCCATAATACAACTGGGGAATTCCTCTTTGTGTCAGCAGGAGATTTATGGCCATTTTATATTTTGAAAAATCCTCCCCGATCACCGAGTAGAAACGGTCAAGGTCATGGTTATCCAGGAAAATGCAGTTACGCATTGGATTTTTATAGAGCACATCCTGGGCCAGTACCTGGTAAAATTTATTAGCACCTTCATTCCAGCCATAGTTTTGATTCAGCAGATCATTGGTGGCAAAATAGAGCGGAAAATCGGTTACACCCTGACTGTTATGTTTAAACGGAACCGCGATATTATTCTCGCAGAAGTAAGCACTATTGGTTACACTCTGCACCCAGGCTTCACCGAATACCGTCACTTTGGGAAACTCACGGTACAAGGCTTCATTCACTTTATTCAGGAAGACGGGATCGCTGTAGAAATAGGTATCCACCCGCCAGCCATCAATGCCGAATTCTTCGGTGGCCCAGATCGCATGCTGGATCAGAAAATTGGATACAAAAGGATTACGCTGATTGATATCTGCCAGGAAAGGCGTAAACCAGCCATCAAGCGCCGTTTTATAATCAATGGTCGATGCGTAAGGATCCACCAATGGCTGATCTTTGTAGGAAGTATTGGTATAGGAAGGCCAGCGGTTCAACCAGCTGCTATCGGGCAGGTCGCGGATCAGGAAATGGTCTTTGCCCAGGTGGTTGTATACGGCATCCTGGATGATCTTCATTCTTTTTTTATGCGCCGCGCTGATCAGCGAATGATAGGCATTATTACCACCAAGCCGCTTATCTATCTGGTATTGATTGGTGAAAGCATACCCATGGTAAGTGGCGCGGGATGTTCCGCCTTCCATGGTCCGGGCCATATCATTTTCCACTACGGGTGTCATCCAGACAGCCGTCACACCTAGATCATGCAGATAATCCAGGTGATTCTCCACGCCTTGCAGGTCGCCGCCATGACGGTCAAAAGGATTGTTGCGATCATGTCCCTGGTCGCGCATATCGGTGTAAAAATCGTTGGTGGGATCCCCGTTACTAAAACGGTCGGGCATGATCAGGTAGACCAGATCTTTAGCTGTAACCCCCTGGATACGGGATTTACCATTCCCGCTGCTGCGGGCTTTCAGTTCAAAGTCAACGGAGGACCATTCACTGCGGATGATTCCACCAAAGCTAAATGTCAGTTTTTGCGGCTTTGCATTTTTGGCAATTTCGAGATCAACAAAAATGTAATGCCGGTTTTGCAACCGGTGTACTTTCAGCACTTTTACCTGCGGGCTGGAGGACCGGACAATCAGTTTATCCACGGCAATATCTTTATCACTTCGGATCATCAGCTGGAGTTTATTGTTCTTCATTCCGGTCCACCAATGAGAAGGGTAAATATCCTGGGCACAGAGTGATACCTGCAGCAGCAGGAAAACAAGTAGCAGTTTGAATCGCATAAGATTTTTTTTAAGCTTCAGGGCTGCTGCTTTTCTCCCTGACAATTAACGCACATACCACGGCAGCAGTGCAAAGCAGTACACCACCGATCAAAACGGCGATCAACCGGTCATTATGAAGGAAGTTTTCCATGATCTTTCCGAAAAACAAGGAAGCCAGGATTTCCGGTAACACAATAAAAAAGTTGAATATGCCCATATAGATACCCATCTTTTCCTGTGGGATAGCACCAGCCAACATCGAATATGGCATGGCAAGAATTGAAGACCAGGCAATGCCAACCATACTCATGGATACATAGAGCATCCAGGGTTCGGTGATGAAATTCACAGAAATCAGACCTGCTCCTCCAATCAACAGACAAATGGTATGTGTAAATTTTTTCCCCAGTTTACCGACCCAGAAAGGAATTGAAAAAGCAAAGATGAATGTTACCAGGTTGAGAATAGCAGAAGTATTATTCGCATGTTCAAGTCCTTTTGTATACTGAACACTGTTATTTATCGCATCACCGCCAAAAATATCTGCAGCAACTCCGGTACTATAATAAAACCACATCAGGAATAACCCGGGCCAGGTGAGAAACTGTACGATCGCGAGTCGTTTCATCTGGGAAGGCATTTTCATTACCGCATCGGCAATTTCGGCCACGATCCCTTTATTGCTGCCAGTCGCCGACTTCTTCATATTAGCTTTCCAATCAGGGTCAGAAGGCGGGTATTCTTTGCTTTTAAAAACAGTGTACAGAACAGCTATCAGGAATACAAATGCGCCAATATAAAATGACCACATTATGTTTTGTGGAATCCCGCCGGCACCTTTGTCCCTGGAAATTCCAAACCAATCCACCAATAAACGGGGCAAGAAACCAGCAATGAAAGAGGCCGCACCGATGAACATACTCTGCATGGCATATCCAAATGACCGTTGTTTATCATCCAGATTATCAGCTACAAAAGCCCTGAATGGTTCCATGCTGATATTGATACAGGAGTCCAGTATCCATAAGGTACCAGCGGCCATCCATACCGCAGATGAATTGGGCATTATAAATAAAGCCAGTGAACTAAGGATAGCTCCGACCAGAAAATAAGGCCTTCTCCGGCCCAAACGGGGATGCCAGGTACGGTCACTGAAATACCCAATTATGGGCTGAACAAGGAGTCCGGTCATTGGGGCAGCCAACCATAAACCAGGGATCTCTTCGGGTTTAGCTCCCAAAAACTCATAGATCGCACTCATATTGCCCATCTGAAGACTCCATCCGAACTGGATGCCAAAAAAACCAAAACACATATTCCATATCTGCCAAAATGAAAGTCGTGGTTTCACCCCTGTGTAAGCTGATGACATAAGCAATCGTATTTATGATGATTTCAGAGGGAAGGTAGTAATTAATATGTAAAAGGTACACATTTGTGTACCTTAAAAATTTTATACTATAAAATGTGTATTAATGAGGTCAGATCACGTATCCATTCGGGATAATCGCGCCTTTTTTAACCACAACAATACCGTCTTTAACCATGTATAACGGATGGTCAGTATTCTCAAGGTGGGGCCCTCCATTGATCCGTACATCATTGCCGATCCGGACATTTTTGTCGAGAATGGCATTTTTGATATAACAACGGTCACCCACACCGAGCAGGGGTACTCCTTTTTCCGTATCAGAAGCGATATCAGTCAGGGTTTCATAAAAGTCGCTCCCCATCAGGTAGGTGCTGACGATGGTACTGCCATGTCCTACCCTGCTCCGGATACCGACTACTGAGTTTTCGATCCGGGAGGCGTTAATGATCGAGCCTTCTGCCACGAGCGTTTTTTCCAGAGTGGTGCCACTGATTTTTGCCGGCGGCAACATACGGGGACGGGTATAAATGGTACGGTCATTATCAAACATATTGAAGTCCGGAATGTCTTTTGTCAGATCCAGGTTTGCTTCAAAGAAAGAATAGATATTTCCGATGTCGGTCCAGTAACCGGAGTACTGGTAACTGGCTACTTTATATTTACTAATGGATTGTGGGATGATTTCCTTTCCAAAGTCGGTTGCATCTTTAAATTCTGTACGCAACATATCAAACATCAGGTCGCGGTTGAAAATATAGATACCCATGGAAGCCAGGTAATCGCGGCCGGCTGCTTTCATTTCTTCACCGGTATCACTCACCCAATCCCCCAATACTTCTTTCTTTGGCTTTTCAATAAAGGAAGTGATCAGTCCAGCATCACTTTTCAGGATCCCGAATTCAGGGGCTTCCCGCTGGGCAACGGGAATGGTTGCCACCGAAATATCGGCGCCCAGTTCTTTATGGTTTCCCAGCATATCGGCAAAGTCCATCTGGTACAGCTGATCCCCGGAAAGAATCAGGATATATTCACTTTCGAATGGTTCAATATGCCGCAAACTCTGGCGAACGGCATCGGCCGTACCCTGGAACCAGCCCGGACTATCTGGTGTTTGCTCTGCCGCCAGGATATCCACAAAGGCTTTACTGAAGGCACTGAAGTGATAGGTATTTTTGATATGCCTGTTGAGTGAGGCAGAGTTGAACTGTGTAAGTACAAACATTCTGCCGATCCCATTATTCAGGCAGTTCGAAATTGGTATGTCCACCAACCGGTATTTACCGGCAATGGGGACTGCGGGTTTGGAACGGCTCGCTGTTAACGGGAATAAGCGGGTGCCGGCACCGCCACCCAGAATAACGGATAAGATTTCCTTGGAATGTGTAATAGTTCGAATTGCCATAACCAGTCGTTTTATTTCAGTGATTTGTATAGGTCAATATACTGTTGTGCAGATGAATCCCAGGAATGGTCAATGGTCATCATATGGCTGCGCATCCAGTTATAAAGTTCTTGTTTATTATTGTAAAGATCGATAGCCCGGCCGACAGAATAGGTAATATCTTCTACGGAAGCCTGATCAAAACGGATACCCACTCCCTGCCAGTCGCCCATATCTGTTACTGTATCCCTTAACCCACCCACATTCCGGACCATCGGCACGGTCCCATACCGCAGGGCATACATCTGGTTTAAGCCACAAGGCTCAACCCGGCTAGGCATCAGCAGGAAATCGGAGCCGGCATAGATCAGGTGACTCAATGGCTCACTATAGCCGATATATGAATTATAATACCCGCCAAACTGGTGTTTCATCTGATCCAGCTTGTCTTCAAGGTTAGGATCCCCGGAACCTAATACCAGGAAATTGGCATTGCCGTGATGCTGATAAATCGATTGGGCAATGGCTTCCGGCAACAGGTCAGCTGCTTTTTCCCCCACTAACCGCCCGATAAAGGCAATCAGTGGCTTTTCAGGGTCCAGTCCGAACTGACCGGCCAATTCTTTTTTATTCTTTTTCTTTCCTTTTGCCACCAGTTCCTTGTCATAGTTTTTGGCAATCATGGTATCCGTCAGCGGATCCCATACCTGGTTATCGATCCCGTTCAGGATACCGGAACTTTTCCCCACTTCATATTGAAACAGGTCCTGCAGGCCATTCGCTTCTTCTTTGAGTTCATCCAGGTAACTATGGCTGACGGTGGTCACTTTCCAGGCACATTTTACGGCGGATGCCAGCGGGTTGATGGAATCGGCCCAGTCCAGCATACCCCATTTCCAGGAATCAAAAGGAGGAAGCAGGTAATATTTATCCCAGCCAATCCAGCCCTGGTATTGGGCGTTGTGGACGGTTAATACGGTGGGTACATCTGCGAGTTTCTGGCGGAATTCAAAACAATATTTGACCATGAAAGGAATCAGCCCTGTATGGTGATCATGACAATGAATCACATCCGGACTATGCTGCCACTTGCTCATCCAGTCACAGGCAGCTACCTGGAAGGCCAAGAAACGTTCGGTATCGTCTTCGTAGCCGTATATTTTTTCCCGGTCGAGCAGTCCGTTTATATCTATGAGATAAAGGTCAAAACCCAGTTTATTCGTCTTTTCCTTGATTATACTATAATGAAAAGCATAAGGCCCGATCCGCTGATCACCTTCGTGTACCAGTTCCCAGTCATTGGCATAGAGAAATTTGGTACGGTACATGGGCATGACCACTTTGGCCACATGACCCAGTTCAGCCTGGTATTTGGGCAGGGCCCCGACCACATCTCCCAGACCACCGGCCTTGGCCACCGGGTAACACTCTGCGGCTATATGTATTATCTCCATACTGCAGTAATCGAATTTGAACGGTAATTTAGGGGATTATTTTCATCCCCGGTGTGAGTTTGTCCAAAAAAGAATATGATATTTCCGGGATTGTTAAACACCCCTAAAACGGACACCTGTATTTTTTGGACAAGCTGTCAACAATCATATAAGCTCTTTTTTATTCTGATTTAAATTTGTCATACTTTCAGCACTATTTACAACAATTAATTGATTGCTATGAGTCAACCCAAACAAACCACGAATTATGGCGCCTTAGGAACACTGGTTACCGTGTTTTTCTTCTGGGGCTTTATTGC
>CAZLRY010000170.1:5444-7000 GCA_964561675.1 uncultured Chitinophaga sp. | reverse complement strand
TCGTACCTCGTACTTTCTTCTACCATTTCATCCTTTCCCGGAGTGTCGTTATATGCGCTACATGGTGTTTTCCATGCCAGGCATACATACCCAACAGGAACCAGAGACGTACCGTCTTCTTTAATCCGGGATGATAGGCAGTTTTATTATTCCATTCCTCATCACTTACATACTTCAGGGCTTCATACCAGCGGGCATGTAGCGCATGGAGCAAGGTGATGGATATATTTACCGGTAGCTTTTTTACATCATTCAGTTCGGCCCAGTGCTGCTCCTCGTAGGTCTTCAGCGTAGGGTTATCTTCCGTAAGCGTAAGCTTGAACCGGCAATAAGCATTGATATGGCTGTCGGCCACATGATGCACGACCTGGTGAAGCGTCCACCCTCCTTCACGGTAGGGCGTATGCAACTGTGCCTCATCCAGGTTCAGGATGGCATTCTCCAGCAGCAGGGGCAGGAATTTCAGATCGGCCAGCCATTCGATCTTTTGTTCGATCGAAAAAGGTTTGGGTTCGTACTCACCGATCGGATAACGGGGATCAGGGCTCATGGGTAATGGTTTATTTTACGACCTGAATCAGTTCCACTTCAAAAATAAGGGTGGCTCCCCCTGGAATATCACTACCCGCACCACGATCACCATAGGCCAGGTGGGAAGGAATCCATAAACGCCAGTGACTGCCCTCTTTCATCAACGGCAAGGCGATCTGCCAGCCCTTGATCAATGCTGTCAACGGAGCTGAAAAAGGTTGTCCTCTTTTAAATGAATTATCAAACTCTTTTCCATCCAGCAAGGAACCTTTGTAATGCGCTTTTACGGTTTCCCTTAGCAGTGGCTGGGCACCGGTGCCTTCTTTGATCACTTCATACTGGATGCCTTCGGGCAGTTCAGTAACACCGGGTTTGTTTTTATTTTCGCTCATAAAAGCCAGCCCTGCGGCTTTCTGAGCATCTAATTTTCCCTGCATAAAATCTTTTAATTTGTTTTGAATACTCATTTAAAACTTATTTTAAAATCCTCCATACCGGAAGGATATGATACAATTAATCTTCCCTCAGTGAGTGTCCGGTGAGATTGATAAACACATCCTCCAGGTTCGCCAGTTTCATCTCCCGGGGCCGTTCAAAACCGGAAGCGATCAGTTTATCAATCAGCTGATCCGGGGTATCCAGGGCAATGATTTTTCCGGAATCAATAATGGCCACCCGGTCGCACAGATACTCTGCTTCATCCATATAGTGGGTAGTGATGATAACCGTGGTTCCGCTGTTGCGGATATCCCTGACCAGTTCCCACAAACTCCTTCTTGCCTGCGGATCCAGCCCGGTAGTGGGTTCATCCAGGAAAATGATCCTCGGTTTATTGATCAGCGTGGTGGCTACGGAAAAACGTTGTTTCTGCCCGCCGCTGAGTTCTTTGACCTTGGCCTTCGCCTTGTCTTTCAGATTCACTTTTTCCAACAGCTCCATCGGATCAACATCCTGGTTGTATAATCCGGAAAACAATTCGATCAGCTGAAGCAGGTTGAGTCCGGGATAATATCCACTGCTCTGCA
>CAZLRY010000170.1:0-5344 GCA_964561675.1 uncultured Chitinophaga sp. | reverse complement strand
TGGTGCAGTTCGGTAGGCTCCACATCCAGTATCCGGATCTTACCATTGGTGGCCTTCCCCCCTGCCACGGTCAGAATAAAAGCAAAGGGATTACACTCATATAATAAACGGAGTTTGCCTTTTGGCTTATCAACAGTACCCGGATACATGAATATACCACCCTTGATCAGGTTGCGGTGTACATCTGAAACCATGCTGCCGATATACCGCTGTGTATAAGGGCCGCCGTTGGTCTTGTCCTTTTTCTGACAGGTTGTTATATAGTTCCGTACCCCTTCTTCGTACTGGAAAAAATTACCATGATTCACGGAATAAATTTTTCCGAGATCCGGGCATTTAATATCCGGATGACTCAGGGTCCACTCCCCGATGGAGGGATCAAGGGTAAAACCATTCACTCCGCGACGGGTGGCATAGACCAGCATAGTGGACGAACCATACACCACATATCCGGCCGCTACCTGCTGGTTGCCGGGTTGAAGAAAATCTTCTTTGGTCACCACTGTACCAATCGGGGTGACCCGGCGGTATACACAGAAAATAGTACCTATGGATACATTCACATCGATATTGGCGCTGCCATCGAGCGGGTCGTAGAGACAGACATATTTAGATTTCACACTCTTGGCATCATCAAAAGCCACAAAATCATCCAGTTCCTCACTGGCAATTCCGGCACAGGCAATTCCGTGTTGCAGAACCCCGGTAAACTGGTCATTGGCGAAAATATCCAGTTTTTTGACTTCCTCCCCTTGTACATTAATGGAACCCGCATCTCCCAGGATATCCACCAAACCGGCTTTGTTCACCTCCACATTCACCCGTTTGGCTGCCAGGGCGATATTCCGCAACAGGTGTGACAGTTCACCGGTGGCGTGGGGAAAATCCCGCAGCTGCTGGATAGTAAACTCATCGAGCGTCTGCACTTTACGGTTAACATTCAGCATAAGGCTTGGTTTGTTTAACAAAAATAAGGTTTTGAGGGGAGTTTAAAAGCCCTGGAAAGGCTGTTGAAAAGGGAATATTAACGACCTTTGCGCTCTCAAACATCAGCAGCAATTATGAAGGTGTATAAATTCGGAGGCGCTTCCGTCAATAGTGAGGAACGGATACAGAACCTGGGAAGGATTATGCAGGAGCACCGGGAAGGGCAGAAAGTAGTCATTATTTCGGCCATGGGTAAGACCACCAATGCGCTTGAAAAAGTGGCTGAATCATTTTTTGCAGGAAAAAAGGAAGAAGCACTCAGGTTGTTTGAACAGGTGAAACAACAGCACCTGCGTACGGCCAAAAACCTGCTGGTCACCCATTACCTGGATTGTGAGTCCCGGTTACGTGATTTTTTTACCGAAGTGGAATGGCTGCTGCACGACGAACCCGTTCGGGAATATGATTATTACTATGACCAGGTGGTTTGTTCAGGTGAGTTGTTTTCAACGGCCATTATCAGTGCCTACCTGAATGAAACCGGCGTACGAAATCAATGGATCGATGTACGGGATATCATCCGGACAGATGACGATTTCCGTGATGCAGGTATCGACTGGACATTTACTGAACAGAAAGTGAATGAACTGATCAAACCCCTTTTTAACGAATACTCCATTATTCTTACACAGGGCTTTATCGGGGCCACGGACGAAAATGAGAGCACCACCCTGGGCCGTGAAGGCAGTGATTATACCGCGGCCGTTTTTGCCCATATGCTGGATGCGGAAAGCCAGACGATCTGGAAAGATGTGGAATCGGTGATGAATGCCGATCCCAAGCAATTTCCCGATGCAGTACCCTTGCCGGAACTGAATTACAATGAAGTGATTGAAATGGCATATTATGGAGCACAGGTCATTCACCCCAAGACGATCAAACCACTCCAGAATAAAGGAATCCCCCTCTATGTAAAATGTTTCCTGGACCCCTCTTTACCGGGTACGGTGATTCATAACAAAACGTTGCCGGCACTCCCTCCCGTGATTGTGCTGAAGGAAAAACAGGTACTGCTTGAAATGTCATCCCGGGATTTTTCTTTTGTGGGGGAACATCATGTCGGACAGCTTTACCATCTTTTTGAGCAGTTGCATATTAAGCCCAATCTGACACAGAACGGTGCCATCAGCTTTCTTTGTGTGATCGATGACCGGGAAGAAAAGATTGAAAAACTGGCCCTGGGTGCCGCGGCGGAACTGGATGTGCAGGTAAAGAAAGGATTATCCTTGTTAACCATCCGCCATTATAATGCCGCGGTTATGGATAAACTCATCAATGGGAAAACGGTTTTACTCCGGCAACAGACAAAGGAAACAGTACAGTTTTTATTGGGATAAACTCAACGGCCTTCGACCGTAATGGTCTGGATCATCTTTTTGGCCACCGGTTTTTCATGCAGGGTGGCAGGTTGCCAGGTACCCATTTTTTCCATACGGGCAATTAGTTCATCGTTGAAATCGTCCCCGTCTTTAAAGCCTTTCAGCACTTTGAAATTTACAGGAACCCCATCTTTATCCACGACAAATTCCACTTGTATAAAAGCCCGATTGACCCCCTTTGGGAGATAAGCGGTCATTTCCTTTCCTAACTGGTCGAGGTATTTCATAAAAGCCTCCCCTCCACCGGGGAAGACCGGCCACTGGTGTACCGCTTCCTGAAGATTATCTATCGGCCGCTGCAGGTGCTGAACTGGTGGTCGTTTAACCACAGCCTGTTTCACTTCAACCAGTGGTTTAATTTTCTTTGGTGAGGCTTCGTTGATGATGTACTCCCCTTTTTCCCCGATCAGTACAACAGGTACCTGGTGAAACTTTTCAAAATAGTCAAACGCATCTTCGAGGCGGTCTGTAAATTGTTTCAGTTCATGATCATCCTTGGTGAGGCTTTCCAGGTATTTCAAACTCTTCTCCACATTATACCGGATCGGAAAAATATGAACCGGGATAAAATCCTGTCCCTGGTCTTTCGCATGCGCAGCAAGTATATATAATTCATCTATCTGCTGATCCGTTATTGGTATACAGCCCACCGTCACACAACTCCCATGAATATAAATCTCACTGCCGGGCTTCAGGGAATCGCTGAGAATTTTATCCGACGCATTCGGATAGTTCAACCCGAGCGAGAGATAATAATTACTCCGCGGATTAAACTCATTGATATAATAAAAACCTTCCGGCACCTGGTAATCCCCTTGCATTCTTTTTGGACCAAGTGAACCAGCCAGGGCACAGACTTTATAGGTCTTGAAGAGTTTGAACGGCTCGGACAGCTCATTTTTTACCCAGACTTCCAGCTGACTGTCGTACTTAAAGGAACGGATATACATATAGCGGGCAGGCCAGATAAGCTTTTTGGCTTCAAATTGCTTTTGCAGCGTATCCTCTTTACGTTGGAGTGCTTCTCCCGGCCGGGGAAGGGATTTCTGGTACTCAATAAATGAATAGGAATTCGACCCTCCTTTAGAACCACCTGAAGTCGGTTGTGCCTGCAGGAAAAATCCTGTCAGCAGGGAAACGGTTATTAAAATGAGGGTTTTCTGCATGTACTGATATCAACTCAACGCCCTTCCAGGGGATTTGTTATTTGAATACGCTTAAAACATTGTAAATATACTCAAAAACCATGCAGAGACTGGTATAAAAGAAGTACACAGGGGTGCATAAGCTGTTTCCCTGCGTACTTTTCACGAAAGTTTATCAGAGATTTCCTCTTGCATCCTGTTCCCGTTCAATCGCTTCGAATAGGGCTTTAAAATTACCCTTACCAAAACTCTTTGCACCCTTGCGCTGAATGATTTCGAAAAACAAGGTAGGTCTGTCTTCTACAGGTTTGGAAAAAAGCTGGAGCAGGTACCCTTCATTGTCGCGGTCCACCAGGATTCCTAATTCCCGCAAGGGTCCCAGGTCCTCATCAATATGACCTACCCGGTCGAGCAGATCATCGTAATAGGAAGTGGGCACTTTCAGGAATTCCACACCCCGTGACTGCAGTTCGGTAACCGTTTTTACTATATCATTGGTGGCAAGCGCCACGTGCTGACAGCCTTCCCCATTATAAAAATCGAGATATTCTTCTACCTGGCTTTTCTTTTTGCCTTCGGCCGGTTCATTGATCGGGAATTTTACAAACCCATTGCCACTGCTCATGACTTTACTCATGAGTGCCGAATACTCCGTTGAAATATCTTCATCATCAAAGGAGAGGATATTTTTAAATCCCATTACGTCTTCATAGAATTTCACCCAGGGATTCATCTGGTTCCAGCCCACATTACCCACACAATGATCCACATAAAGTAACCCGGTATCTGCCGGTTTGAAATAGGGATTACTCCAGGCCCGGTAGCCGGGCATAAACACCCCGTTATAATTTTTACGTTCGATAAACAAATGCACGGTATCTCCATAGGTATGGATACCACTCATGACCAGTTCCCCGTCATTGTCTTTCATTTTTACTGGTTCCATAAAGGAACGGGCGCCTCGCTTGGTGGTCTCTTTCCAGGCACTGGTGGCATCTGGTACGCGGAGCGATAATGCTTTCACCCCATCCCCGTGTTTGTAAATATGGTCGGCAATCGGGTTATCGGCTCTTAACGGAGTGGTCAGGACAAATGTGAGCTTATGCTGCCGGACGGCATAACTGGCCCGGTCTTTTACTCCGGTTTCAGGACCGGCATAAGCCAGGGCCTGAAACCCAAAGGCACTCATATAATAGTGAGCCGCCTGTTTGGCATTGCCTACATAAAATTCCACATAGTCGGTCCCTTCGAGGGGAAGAAAATCAGTATTGATTGTTTGCGTTGTTTCGCTGGTGATTGTTGTACTCATAAAATGAATTCATTTTAACCGTCTGGCGACAGATGAAAAAAAAGGCTTACTGGTCAAAGGGTATAAGACAAGAAACGGACCAGTCAGGTTCAGAAAAAGGGATCCATGGCCAATGTCTGCATAAGCAGGCTGAAATGACCGCGTTCGTCGGTGAATGCTTTATGGGGATAGTCAGGAATCACATAGCAAATCTATATAAAAAAGAAAAGACCGGGCCTGCAAGTGCAGGACTTCAACTATTATCTTTGTTCTATGCAGAATATTGGAATACTCGGAGGAGGCCAGTTAGGCCGTATGCTCCTGCAGGCGGCAGCGAATTACCCGGTCACCGTACATATCCTCGAAAATGACCCGGACTGTCCTTCGGCCCATCTTTGTCACCAGTTCACCCTGGGCGATATCCGTGATTTTGAGGCAGTTTACAACTTCGGTAAAAGTTTAGATGCCATTACCATAGAGATTGAAAATGTGAATATTGACGCTTTAGAAAAATTGGAATCTGAAGGGGTGAAAGTATATCCTTC
>CAZLRY010000169.1:0-7029 GCA_964561675.1 uncultured Chitinophaga sp. | reverse complement strand
AAAACCGGATTATGCTGGACGTTTCACACTATACAAGAAGGGTGTTTGACCGTATTACCACCGTTGGATTAACCGGAGCTTCAGGATATGGTGGTCTGGTTACCAATTTTGGGGAAGAAATCACCCGCCGTGGTTGGGAAGTAATTCTGAATGGTACGCCACTTAAAACAACTGACTGGCAGTTGGATCTGGGCATCAACTGGTCAACTTATGCCAGTTATTATACCAAACTGGATCCTGTATATTCAGCAAATAAGCCATGGGTTAAAGTCGGCGAACGTGCAGATCATTTTATCAGCCGTGATTTTCAGCGTGTGCCTGCGGGAAAAGGAGAACAGTCTGGTGCACTTATCCTCAATAGCAGCGGTCGTCCAATTGTACATGGATATGATGTCTTGTTCGGCTACTACGATCCCAAGTTTGTTTGGGGTACAACCGCGAGCTTAAGGTATAAAAATCTCAGCTTCTTCGTTTCCTTTGATGGTGTGAACGGAGGTTTGGCCAATACCAGAACAGAAAGTTATATGTGGCAGGCTGGTGTACATCCGAATTCACTTACTGCAGAGAGAGCATTGGATGTAGCGACTCCCGGTTCCAGTAATTACCTGGGTCAGGGCGTAAAAGTAGTATCAGGTTCTGCGACATTTGACGCTTTTGGAAACATCCTGACCGATACCCGTGTTTTTGCTGTTAATGATATAAAGACAACATACAAACAATATACGGTTGACCTGCACAACAGTAGTGCATGGGGTGGTAATGGAAGTAAGGCAGACACTTACTCCCGGACTTTTTTCAAATTGCGTGAAATTTCTTTGTCCTACAACGTGCCGGCTAAACTGCTGCACAATGTGGCAAAAGGAGCATCTGTCAGCTTTATCGGCCAGAATGTGTTGCTGAAAGCTAAACAGTTTAAGTATTCTGATCCTGATGGTGGCAATGAAGACTTTGCCGATCCATCCACCAGGTATCTTGGCTTCAAAATCAGTTTCAACTTCTAAAAATTGCAGCAATGAAAAAAATACATTATATACTGCTTGCAGCCATTGCCTTTTCGTTTGCAAGTTCATGTAAGAAATTTGATGATTTAAATACCAACCCGGATGTACCCACATCCGTATCACCCGATTTGCTTGCCACAACGGTACTGAAAAGTACCTACCGGTTCTGGAATCCCAATTCAACTGACTGGGCTACGGCACAGTTATGGGGTAAGCATTGTGCGAACCTCCAGAACAATCCAAATCCTTATCAGTACTATTCTTCCTATTATCCGTATGGAGGATTTGGCGGGGCCCAGAATATAACTATTCTTAACAGGATGGTTGATTTTGCCCAGGGTAATCCGGCGCTGCCTTCTTATGAAGGGCTGGCCTTATTCCTGAAAGCTTCTTATGGATTTTCTGCCACATTGGACATGGGGGATATTCCTTATTCAGAAGCAGGTAAAGCGGAGGAAGGAATTACACAACCGATATATGATAAACAAGCGGACGTATTTGTAAATGTACTGGCTGACTTAAAAACCGCTGAAGCTAAATTTGCGATGGGGGTTAATTTTACCGGCGATATCATGCTGGGTGGGAATGCCGCAAAATGGCGCAGGCTTTGCAATGCTATGCAGCTAAGGGTTTTAAATGTGATCAGTAAAAAAGCCACCCCGGCACAAAAGACACGTTTTGCTGAGATAGTTACTGCGGGTAATTTAATGACAGGCAATGCCGATAACTTCCAATTGAATTATCTGGAGAACACCAATGCAACCTATCCTTTCTACAACGGGGAGGGTACAAGGGTTAATCTGGCGATGTCAAAACTGATGGTGGATATGTTGAAAAGTGTAAACGACCGCCGTTTGTTTTATTTTGGAGAACCTGCTGCATATAAAATTTCCGGTGGTTTACTGGAGAATGATTTTGCGGCGTATGAAGGGGCACCTACAGAATTGTCTCCAAACCTGCTGGATCTTAACAGGGCAGCCGGTAAATACTCTTTACTGAACAAACGGTACGCATCTTCTGTATCGCGGATCGGCGATCCTTACATCTTCTTTACCTATGCTGAACAGTGTTTCATCATAGCAGAAGCTATTGAAGAAGGCTGGGTAACCGGAAATGCGCAGACCTATTACGAGAACGGGGTAAAAGCCATGCTTGACTATTACAGGACCTTACCTACTGTAATACAGTCAAATCTTCACGGAATGGCAATTACACAGACGTATATTGATAATTATTTTACAGGGGAAGCTGCTTATAAAACAGGCGGTACAAAACTGGATCGTGAACAGCAGATATGGATGCAACGTTATTTTATCGATTTCTTCCAGGGTGGCGGTATGTCATTCAGGACATTCCAACGGACAGGATTTCCTGTTTTCCCGCTGGATCCGGCCACTTCTTTAAATTCCGGAGCTCCAACCCAGGTGCCAAAACGTAATATGTATCCGACCGATGAGTTGACCAAGAACCCTGTTAACTACAGAAAAGCCATTGATGAACAATTTGGCGGAACGGATGACGTGAACAAGACCCCATGGTGGTTGCAATAGATAACAGAGGTTTGTATTAATATAAACTTATAAACTTTCTCATACAGCGAGCAGTTCATAAGCAATAATTAAAAGTGGAACGTATTTACTTGTCTAAGTTATTACCTCCACTTTTATCTTTTTGCCAAGTTGATATTTTATCTCATAATTCCAAGAATCATGAAAAAGAGAGTACCGGGTATTCGAATACTCATCTGCTTTGTTGTTTTTTGCTGTGCACAACTACCCCTTAAAGCCCAATCTCCTGGCCTGAAGCTGGTCTGGTCCGATGAGTTTACAACTACCGGACTGCCAGATAGCAGCAAATGGAAATTTGATGTGGGCGGACATGGATGGGGAAATAATGAATTACAGTATTATACAAACAAGGATACGCAGAATGCCGTTGTACGAAATGGCGTACTGGTGATCACGGCGAAAAAACAGGATAAAGAGAACAGGAACTACACGTCTGCCAAATTGCTGACCCGGGGCATCCGGGAATTTCAGTATGGCCGCATCGAAGTACGTGCCAAATTACCGGCCGGAAGGGGCACCTGGCCTGCCATCTGGATGCTCGGCACCAACATTAAAGAAGCCGGATGGCCCGCCTGCGGGGAAATAGATATAATGGAGCATGTGGGCTATAATAAGGACAGTCTGTTCGGAACAATCCATTCAGCTGCTTATAATCATGTGAAGGGAACACAGAAAGGGAAAGGGATTTTTATACTAAGTCCGTATACCGAATTTCATACCTATGCAATTGACTGGACAGCAGAAAAAATTGATTTCCTGCTGGATAATCAGGTTTATTATTCGGTAAAGAATGAACACCTGACAACTAAAGAATGGCCCTTTAATCAGCCATTTTACCTGATTCTGAACCTGGCTATTGGCGGGGGATGGGGTGGTAAAATGGGAGTGGACGACAGTATTTTTCCGGCTGTGATGGAAGTGGATTATGTCAGGGTATACCAGTAACTCCTGTTGGATTATTTTGTATCTTCTGTTTGTTAACAACCTGTCCTGCCAATTTAAACGATTTCTTCCATGAGAAAATACAAATCAAGGCTCGTTTGTTTGCTTTTCCTGTTATTACCTGCATTTGGTTATACGCAATTTGTTGCATTACCAAAAGAAGCTAAATTCAGCTTCGGGGATAATCCGGCATGGGCAGCCCCTGACTTTGAAGATAAGGGCTGGATGCAGCAACAACTGGCAAAAAGTTATACTAAGGATTCATCCTATGCCTGGTATCGCATCAGGGTTACTATACCTTCCAGTCTTAAAACAAAGGACGGCCGCGGGTTGAAACTGATGTTGGGGAAAATTGATGATGCAGATCAGACCTGGTTCAATGGACAGCTCATTGGGAAAACTGGTTCTTTTCCCCCGGCTTATGAAACACAATGGGAGAAGCAGCGACTGTATATTATTCCGGAAAATATAGTCCAATGGGATAAAGAAAATGTTATTGCCGTCCGGATTTATAACCTGATCGGCGGCATGGGAATGTGGGAAGGGCCATATCGCATAGAACCACTTGGATGGACCGATGAAGTATCTGTCAGTCGTTCGTTTACCGAAGCTCCGGAAAACGGGGTTCAGTTAAGGCTGGCATTATCAAATAAAACCAATAAAGAATTTAATGGATCTGTTTATTATTGGGTAGCTGATAAGCAGGAAAAGAAAATACTTTTTTCTGAGGTAAAGAAAGTAAACCTGCCGGCGGGTATAGCGGCCGTCACCACTATTGATTTTACGGTATTCAGAAAAGCCGGGTCAGATGTGTTTAATGTGGGATACCGGATTAATGATGACAGCAGTTCATTGTTTCTGACATACGACCAGCTTTTTATAGCCAGTTCAGGCCTTGTTATCCCGGCTACAGCAATGGTAAGTCCTGTTGTGAAAGATAAAATTCAGGAAAAATTTCAATCACTTCCATTTAGTCAGCAACAACCGAATGGTTATCTGTATACCCGGCTGCTGCAGAACCTGCAGCAACGATTACTGCAGGTGGATGAAGAAGGGCTGATGGGTTCTTATTTCAGAAGACCTGGAATTCATCCCTGGGCCGGCGAACATGTGGGTAAGTACCTCGAAGCAGCCTGTAATACCTGGAAACTGACCAGGGATCCACGGCTGAAAAAGCAAATGGACCGCATTATGTATGGTTTAATTCATACACAACAGGAAGATGGGTATCTCGGCACTTACACCCCCGATCAGTACTGGACCAGTTGGGATGTATGGAGTCATAAATACAATTTGTATGGACTGCTGGCTTATTATACAATGACGGGTTATAAACCCGCGCTGGAGGCCTGTATCAATATGGGGGACCTGCTATGTAAAACATTTGGCGAGCAGCCCGGTCAGCTGGATATCATAAATGCCGGTACGCATATCGGGATGGCGGCCACCAGTGTGCTGGACCCGATGGTGGAACTCTACAAGTATACAGGGGACAAGAAATATCTTGATTTTTGTTATTATATACTGAGGGCCTGGGAGCAAGACAACGGGCCGAAAGTCATCAGCACATTATTGGCAACCGGCAATGTGGCTAAAGTGGGGAACGGAAAAACCTATGAGATGATTTCTAATTTTGTGGGTCTGGCCAATCTGTATCGTCTTACAGGTGATGCAAAACTAGTAGAGCCACTCCTGATTGCCTGGAAAGATATTGTAAAAAACCGCCTGTATATTACCGGTACGGCCAGTGCGCATGAATATTTCCAGGAGCCCGGCCATTTACCCGCAGGTTTGGATGCCAGCATGGGGGAAGGATGTGTAACCACTACCTGGATGCAGTTTAATCATCAGTTGTACCTGATTACCGGGGAAAATAAATACCTGGAGCAAATCGAGAAGACCGTATATAATCATTTGATCGGCGCCGAAAATCCACAAACGGGTTGCGTAAGCTACTACACCCCGCTCATGGGCAAAAAACCCTACACCTGTTTTATCACCTGTTGTATGTCCAGTATACCCAGGGGAATAGCGATGATCCCCTATTTTACCTATGGAAGAATAGGAAACAGCCCGAGCCTGCAATTATATGAGCCGGGTACTTATACCGATACATTACTTACGGCGGGCAATAAACGTATTGGTTTAAAACTGGAGTTGAAGAACCAGTTTCCGGAAACAGCCGCCAGTTTCTTAACACTGCAGTTAACAGAGAAGGCCCGTTTCCCATTAATTCTCAGGGTGCCGGAATGGTGTCAGTCATTTACCGCTACTATTGGGCCGGTGACCTATAAAGGAATTGCCGGAAAGAACCTGGTGATTGAACGTAACTGGAATGTAAACGAGCAGGTAAAAATTAATTTCAAGATGCCGGTGCTTGAATGGACCGGTGGAAAATCATACCCGGGTCAGGTAGCTTTTCAGCGGGGCCCTCAGGTGTTGGCGATGGATAGTGCTGTAAATACCAGCAGTGATGTAGCCATTGATCAGATCAAACGAACACCGCTGAAAGCGGGTGGATACCTTAATGTGACCCAATCATCTCTGTTACCAGTTAACTGGATTGGAAAGCAATTATTTCCTGTTTATTACAGCGATGGAACAAAATTAATATTGATTCCCTTTGCAGATGCAGGACAGACCGGTGGAAGTATCCGGGTCTGGCTGCCATTGGCGAAAAAGCCTTAAATACACAATAAAGTGAAAAAGATCAGTTTAGCTTTTTTTTGCTTCCTCCTGCTGCAACACTTGCAGTCACAAACAGGGATGAGCAGATCCTTGAGTTTTTTACATACATCCGGACAGGATATGGTGAATGAAACCGGAAAGAAAGTTTTTTTAAAAGGGGTGGGATTAGGCAACTGGATGTTGCCGGAAGGATATATGTGGAAGTTTGGTGCCGGGGGCGACCGGCCACGAAAAATTGAAAAGCTCGTTGCGGAGCTGATTGGGGAAGAGAAAGCCAGCCGTTTCTGGACTTCATTCCGTAAACATTACATTACCGAAGCCGATATCAAACGTATTGCTGAACTGGGTTTCAACTCTGTCCGTCCTGCACTCAATTCCCGGCTCTTCCTGACAGAGGGAGATAACCCGGTGTATGTGGAAGAAGGCTTTCAGTTACTGGATTCATTGATCAGCTGGTGCCGGAAGTATCAGCTCTATGTGATTATTGATATGCATG
This sequence comes from uncultured Chitinophaga sp., assembly GCA_964561675.1. Taxonomy (GTDB): domain Bacteria; phylum Bacteroidota; class Bacteroidia; order Chitinophagales; family Chitinophagaceae; genus JJ008. Next base: position 334 of record CAZLRY010000169.1, on the reverse strand, counting down.
GGGCACCCGGTGGTCAGACCGGACAGAATATAGATGATAGTCCCAAAGACCTGCCTGAACTGTTCATGGAAAAAAAATACCAGGATCAATTGGAAGGACTCTGGGTAAAATTGGCCACGAAGTATAAGGATGAGCCGGTGGTGGCAGCCTATGATTTGCTTAATGAGCCGTTACCTGTAGGAACCGGTGCGGCTGCGAAGTACAAACACTTACTGGTGCCTTTATACAAAAGATTAACGGCAGCGATCCGTAATATAGACACCCGGCACATGATTACGCTGGAAGGCTTTGACTGGTCAAATGACTGGTCCCTGTTTGATAAACCCTTTGATGA
>CAZLRY010000168.1:5490-7042 GCA_964561675.1 uncultured Chitinophaga sp. | reverse complement strand
GCAACCGTTGCAATTCCCGCACATTTCCTATCTTCCTCTTTCAAAAGCTTGCTATGTATAAATCAAAGATTGCCGGGATCGGAAAGTACCTGCCGGCCAATGTCGTAACGAATAATGACCTGCTGAAATACATGGAGACCAGTGATGAGTGGATCCAGGAACGGACCGGTATCCAGGAACGTCGTTATGCTCACCGCACGGAAGAAACCACTACCACCATGGGTGTGGAAGCCGCCAAAGTGGCAATCGAACGGGCCGGCATCACTCCTCAGGATATTGACTTTATCATTTTCGCTACCCTGAGTCCGGATTACTACTTTCCGGGCTGCGGTGTATTGTTACAACGAGCGATGAAGATGAAGGAAGTGGGCGCCCTCGATATCCGCAACCAGTGCAGCGGTTTTGTATATGCGCTGAGTGTGGCGGATCAGTTTATCAAAACAGGGATGTATAAAAATATCCTGGTGGTCGGCGCCGAAAAACATTCCTTCGGACTTGATTTCAGTACCCGGGGCCGCAATGTTTCCGTGATCTTTGGTGATGGGGCCGGCGCCGTTGTGTTACAACCCACCGAAAAAGAAAACCAGGGTATATTGTCCACCCACCTGCATAGCGATGGTAACAGTGCCGAAATACTCGCAATGTATAATCCGGGTACGCACGCTAATCACTGGAGTGAACAAAAACTGGCCAGCTTTGATGAGGCCGAGATCGGACAGATGTTTTTCAGTCATGCCATGATTGATGATGGACAAGTATTCCCGAATATGGATGGCCCTGCGGTATTTAAAGTAGCCGTGGAAAAATTCCCCGCGGTGATCAGAGAGGCCCTGGAAGCCAATAACCGAACCACCGCCGATATCAACCTGCTTATTCCTCACCAGGCCAACCTGCGGATCAGTCAGTTTGTACAAAAGAAACTGCAACTGAGGGATGACCAGGTGTACAATAATATCATGCGCTACGGAAATACCACGGCCGCTTCCGTTCCCATCGCCTTATGCGAGGCCTGGGAAAACGGCAAAGTGAAGGATGGCGACCTGGTCTGCCTCGCTGCATTTGGCAGTGGCTTTACATGGGGCAGTGTATTGTTAAATTGGTAAAAAGAAAGCAACTTCCGCTGGTATATAACAGTCTTAATAAGTATGAAAAAACTATTCCTCCTTATCACAGTATTTATTATCAGCATGACCATTTATGGACAGCAACGCTGGACCGTATCGCATCAGAAAATGGTCATCCTGAAAAACGTGGAGGAGGCTCCTGAAAGCAATACGATTACACTCAGTAAATCCAGCTTATCCCAGGAAGGTAACCTCACATTCACTTTTAAAATAAATGATGGCACTGTCAACCGCACCCTTATGGTGGATGACAGCAGCCGGGCTGGTATTAAAAGCTGGGAAAATAGTAAGAAGACCACCTCCATCTCCAATGCTGAATTGAAAAAATTGTTCAGCGGACGGACTAAACTGCTTTTCTACTTTACCGAAATACCTAAAGATCCCGCCAAAGCTGCCGTGGTAAGAATACGGCCGGTGCATTTGTGTAC
>CAZLRY010000168.1:3642-5390 GCA_964561675.1 uncultured Chitinophaga sp. | reverse complement strand
GCTTGCCGAAGCATGAGCAAGAAAATGTACTTTTGCACGAATGTCCCGTAAGATCCTTTATATCATTAATCCCATTGCCGGTACACGGACCAAGAAGGATTTACAGCAATTCATTGAAAAAAGAACGGCCGATGCCGGTATTCCCTTCCAGGTATTTCCCTCTGTCGCCAGCGGCGACTATAGTTTCCTGTTATCCATCATTGAGGAAGAACGGTTTACCGATATTGTAGTAGCCGGTGGTGATGGCACCATCAGTCAGGTGGTAAGCAGTTTGATGCAGACGAAGCGGAACTTCGGCATCATACCCTGCGGATCCGGTAACGGACTGGCCCTTGCGGCAGGTATATCCAAAAAGCCAGAAAAAGCCCTTGAAGTTGTATTGACCGGAAAGCCTTCACTGATAGATGGATTTACAGTAAATGGTCATTTTGCCTGTATGCTGACCGGTATCGGCTTTGACGCCAAAGTCGCCCATGAATTTTCAAAACAAAAAACAAGGGGCCTTAAAACTTATGCCTCGCTGGTAAGTAAAAATTTTTTTTCTGCCGACCCCTACCCGTTCATTGTAGAAGCAAACGGACTCCGGTTTAATACGGATGCCTATTTTATCAGCATCGCCAACAGCAACCAGTTCGGTAACAATTTCACTATTGCACCCAAAGCGTTGCTCTCTGATGGCTATCTTGATATTGTCATTGCCAAAAAATCCAGTAAGCCATATTTATTGTTTAATCTCATCAAACAGATACTGGCGGGTAAACTGATAAAGATGGAAAGTTCGCTGAAACAACCTGTTATTTACTTTCAGACCGAAAAGATCAAAATACTGAACCCGGCTGAAGCCCCAATGCATATTGATGGTGATCCTGCAGAAATGGCAGCAGAAGTGGATGTACAGATCCTGAAAAGTTGTTTCCGGCTTATTCAGCCGGTTTAGGAGCCGGGGCAGACGGATCAAACAATAATTCCCGGACCCGTTTAAAGGTTTGCCGGTTATTTTCCGCTTCAATCGAGTGCATAATATCCTTGGCCTCCCGTTTGGTCAGGTGAAAATTCAGCGCCGCTTTACTTTCTGCATTATCCGACTGATATTGAAAAGCCACTTTATGAATACCGATTCCATTCACCGTGGTAAAATAATCCAGCATATCATTTTGTGAATATTCCATCATCTTAAACCAGTTGTGCTGCAGCAACAGGAAAGGTTTGGTGGCATGATCTGTAATATCATCCGATAAATAAGGGGTTTCCCAGCCTCCGGCCTGGCGGTCACGTATCTGGATAATCAGGACACCACGGGTATTCTCCTTAATCCATGTTTCAAAGGATGATAAAAAGCGAAGGGTGGTTTCCTGCCCATAATTATCCCGCAGGCCCGCATCCATTACATCAATAACGGGATCAGAGGGCAGCCAGACATTGGGTAATACCACGGGGAATGTGGCATTCATCCGGAGGGCCGTCAGCATTCGGATATTATACGGATCCTGATTTTTAAAAAATGAGACAAAGTCCACCGCATCCGGATCGGCCTGTGGAATGGCCGTACTGTCCACTTCGCCCCGCATCATGAATCGCACCGGCTGGGTGGAAATAATCATCTTGCGGCTGTCCCGCGTGATGACAGAATTGAAAAACATCAGGGGAATCCGCGCATTCTTCTCATCCTCTACATAATCTTTCAGTTGCTTATCCAGGAAACCGCGGGTATTCTCGCTCAGTTTCTGTTCAAAGGAATAGCCCCGGTC
>CAZLRY010000168.1:1743-3542 GCA_964561675.1 uncultured Chitinophaga sp. | reverse complement strand
TTCATAATCTCCCCGTTGGTGATACTGTCCAGGGTCTGCAACACGCCCATGGTAAATGTGGCACTGCGATGTCCACCCCCGCTTGTATTGATCAATACCAGCAGCGGTTTGCCACTGGTATCCGTTTGCTTTTTCTTCCAGGCTTCCAGCACTGCAATCATGTTCTGTTTATCTGCATTTACATTGGCGGGCGTACTCATCGCGGCCAGGTTTTCCCTGGAATATTGCGGCCGTTCCGTCTTGTTCCAGTAATTCAGTCCATACGCTTTATTCCGCGGATCGATCCAGTCGAGTTTGTAAAATACGTTCAGCAAAATGATCAGTCCGATCAGGTATGGAATTCCCCAGCTTTGTAAAAAATAAGTCACCGCACCCGCCACGCCGATCAATATGGAGAAAAAGATCGTGATACTGCCGGCAGCCGGTAATTGGAAAAAGGTATTATCCAGCAGGAAACCGATCCCGATCAGGAACAGGAAGGCGGCAAAAACCGATAGGATGGCCGCAATATGATGTCCTTTGAAGATCGATACCACAAACTCCTCGGTATAATGCGATACATCCCGGGCGGCTTTGAGCCGGTAAGGGGTTTCGAGGTAAGTCTTCACATCAATCAGCGGCTTATCATGGTATACCTCTTTGACGGCAGAAAGGTGAGTGATATAATTCTTCGGTTCAGCGATCACCGGCATCATCCGTTGGAGGATATTCCGGTCGGCCTGGAAGAAATAGATCAGGGATGCCGCAATAATAAAAATGAAACCACTGATAAACCCGCCAGAAAAGAAAAGGATCTCGGTGTTTTTAACCAGCTCCTTTGTTTGCAGAAAATGAGTGGCTTTAAAAAAATAAAATACCAGGAAGAGCAACGGGATAATCGCATTATTGATACAGAACTTTAAAAAAGGATTGGTGGCCGCTGCCAGGAAACGAAAATGTTTACTGAAGAGAATAAAGCAGGTGATATTCCAGCTCATGATAAACATACCGATGGATGCGCCTACAATGGCATAACTGATGGAGTTCACATTACCCAGGTATTCGGGGGCGAGGAACAGGGAATCGGCTCCAAAAGTCTTCATGAAGGAACCGTTCACGGTACTGAACAGGATGAACCAGAACAGCAGGAGTACCTGGTACTTCCGGAAATGAAGGAATAATAACTGGACCGGGAAAGAATGATAGAGTCCTTTAAGCCAGGCTTTCATCAGTTGGTTAATAGTTATGGCTAAAATAACATTAATTCATTGCCTTTGCAAACTCAGGCAATTGACTAAATGTTAAAGTGCCGGCTGCCGGCGAACGAGATAGAGCAACCAAACCTGTGAAAGCAGCAGCGCCATGGCCACCAGCTGATGGAACTGGGCCATCCACTCAAAGAGTCCCCATTGGTTGGGAATGATCTCCGTACTGGCAAGTACTGATAAAATACCCAGGGCCAGCTGGAAAGAAACGAGGAAGGCAGGTAACCAGCTGCTTATTTTTAAATCTGCTGTTTCTTTTGACTTAAATAACCGGCTCGTCTGCCAGAGTACCATAGCAAGCAGCAGATAAGCCAGACCGCGGTGGATGAAGTGGATCGTAATCCGGTTATCAATCAGGTCCAGTAGTCCGCCTTCCTGTCCGAACATATTCGGTGGAATAAAACTGCCATTGATATCGGGCCAGGTAGGAGCCGCGGTAGCCGCTTTATGTCCGGCCATAAAGGCCCCATACACCAGCTGGACCAGTAACACGGCCAGTATCCCAATGGTCAGTTTATTAATTTTTGTATTGTATACTATTTTTTCTTTTGGCAC
>CAZLRY010000168.1:0-1643 GCA_964561675.1 uncultured Chitinophaga sp. | reverse complement strand
GAACCGGTCAGCCGGGTTATTCCGCCTAATAATACCTGTATGATGATCATGCCCACCCCCACCAGGAGCCAGATGGCGATGGGGCGGGAACTGCGGGAGTTTAGGTCGCTCTTCATTGCACAAAGTTAACAAGTTAACAGGTTGAAAGGTTGACAGGGACCTCCTTAGAAGGTCCTTGTTAACTTGTCAACCTGTCAACTTTTCAACTTCCAAAATGCCTAAATCAATAAATTGCACAAATGTTACTCCCTTGCTATAAGGAAACCCACCAGGAAGCAGGCCTCGACGAAGCCGGTCGGGGTTGTTATGCCGGACCGGTGTTTGCAGCAGCGGTGATCCTGCCGAAGGATTTTTATCATCCAGTGTTGAATGATTCCAAGCAATTATCGGAGAAACAGCGGGAGGAACTGCGGCCCGTGATTGAAAAGGAAGCCCTCGCCTGGGCCGTGGCCAGTGTCGGTCAGCAAGAGATCGACCAGATCAATATTCTCAAAGCCTCTATCAAAGCCATGCATCTGGCATTAGATCAGTTAAAAAAGAAACCGAACTACCTGTTAATTGATGGAAACCGTTTTTATCCCTATAAAAAAATTCCGCACCAGTGCTTTGTAAAAGGTGACGGCCGGTTTGCCTCCATTGCTGCTGCAAGTATACTGGCTAAAACACACCGGGATGAATACATGGTAAAACTCCATGAGCAGTTTCCGCAGTATGGCTGGGATAAGAATAAAGGTTATGGGACGGCGGTACACCGCAAAGCCATTGAACAATTTGGGTTGTGTGATCATCACCGGAAAAGCTTCAACCTGCTGCCAGCGCAAAACGAATTATTCTGAAAACCTTACTTCTCTTACTTCTTTCAGACTCTCTCAATATACAAATAGAGTCTTCGTTCTAAACAACCTCCAACTCTCCAACCTCCAACTTCCAACCCAACCTCTACCCATTCCACTCCCCTAACCCCTGTCTCACCAACTCCGGCTCATCACCCGTACAGTCAATAATCGTGGAAGGTGTCATACCCCCGATACCTCCGTCAATAATATAGTCCACTTCATGCGGGAAATTCTGATGCATCACTTCCGGATCCGTATAGTCTTCCACCATACCGCCGGGTAAGGACGCACTCAGAATGGGGCGACCCAGTTCCTTGATGATGGCCTGGGCGATGCTGTTATCGGGAATCCGTAAACCAATCGTGTCTTTTTTACTCTGCAGAATCTTCGGCACCAGTTTACTGGCGGGCAGAATGAAAGTATAGGGACCGGGCAGCAGTTCTTTCAGCAATCGGTAAGTGGGATTGGGAATCGGTTTGGCATATTCGCTCAGGTGCGAAAGATCATTGCAGATAAACGAAAGCTGTGCCTTTTTGGGATCCACCTGCTTGATCTTGCAAATCCGTTCAATCGCTTTTTGTTGTAAAATATCACAGCCCAATCCATACACTGTATCAGTGGGATAAATAATGATTCCCCCCTTTTGCAGGCTTTCCACCACCTGTTTGATCAGGCGCGGCTGAGGATCCTTTGGATGAATGTGAAGCAGCATGGCAATTGTAGTCCTTAAAGTTAGCAATTTTGTGCTAAGAGACTAATAATTAGACAGGTAGAAAGATAATTATGCTGCTTTTTGGAGGGAAATAT
>CAZLRY010000167.1:3896-7088 GCA_964561675.1 uncultured Chitinophaga sp. | reverse complement strand
CCTTACTGGCATCCATGGTAATAACGATATTATCATTATCCTTGGCAAAATCGGGAGTCCAGGTGAGTAACTGGGCATTGGCCTTCACGACAAAAAATACCAATGCAATTAAAAGAGGGATCGTTCTTTTCATAGCAAGCTTTTTTAGCAATTCAGATTCCCGGGCTATTATAAGCAACCTGGGTATCCCGATTCGAAGTTAACAAATATGTACTAACGACACATTAATTTTAGGAGTCAATTCTGTATAAACGGCAAATTTTTATATTACTCAGGGAATTAACTTTACGGGTCAAGACCCCTGACTATGTATTCAGCCGAGCACACAAAAGCAACCCAACATCTTACAAATGAATTAATTAGCCTGTTAAAAACCGGGTCGATACCGGCCAGCCGGGTGGAAGATCTGCGGGAAGTGCTTCGTTTTCATGAATACCGGTATTATGTGCTTACCGAACCCCTGATTGCGGATTTTGAGTATGACCAGTTATACAAAGCCCTTGAAAAAATTGAGCAGGAAGAGCCAATACTGGTAACGGCAGACTCCCCCACCCAGCGGGTAGCCAAAGGACTGACCAAGGATTTCCCCACGGTACAGCACCTGGTGCCCATGTTGTCGCTGGACAATTCCTACAATGCGGAAGATCTGCAGGATTTTGACCGGAAAGCCCGGGAACTCACCGGACTCGACGAAATCGAATATTGTGTGGAACCCAAATTTGACGGGGCGAGTATCTCCCTGATTTTTGAAAATGATTTACTGGTCAGAGGGGCCACCCGGGGCGATGGCGTGGAGGGCGATGAGATCACGAACAATATCCGTCAGATCAAAACCATTCCATTGTCAGCAGCATTCTCCAGACAAGGCATCCAGCAAGTGGAGATCCGGGGAGAAGTACTGATCAATAAATCGAATTTTAAAAAATACAATGACCAGCTCATTGCCCTGGGCGAAGACCCCAAGGCCAATCCCCGCAATATGGCTTCCGGCACGCTACGACTGAAAGATTCCGCCGAAGTGGCCAAGCGTAATCTTGAAGCCTTTGTCTATCATGTTAGTTATTACACCCTGCAAAAAGAAGCTGCTCTTCCGGTAAACCTGACCACACATGCCGGTTCCTTAAAGCTGCTTTGGGAATTGGGTTTCCGCAGTCCGGAGCAGGAAAAGAAAGTATTTAAGGGCATTGACGCCGTAATCCGGTATGTGGAGGAATTTGAAGCCACCCGCGATGACCTGCCCTATGAGATAGATGGCATGGTGATCAAGGTAAATGATTTTGCCCTTCAGGATAAAATGGGCATGACCTCCCATCATCCCCGGTGGGCGATTGCCTTTAAATTCAAAGCGCGCCAGGCCACCAGCAAATTACTGAATGTGGAATTTCAGGTAGGCCGCACCGGGGCGGTTACCCCCGTTGCCAAACTGGAACCGGTGGCCGTAGGTGGAGTAACAGTAAGCAGTATCTCCGTTCATAATGAAGAATATATCCGGGAAAAAGACCTGCGGATCGGGGATGCGGTGCTGATCGAACGGGCAGGTGATGTGATCCCCCAGATCGTTAAGTCCATGCCCGAATTGCGCAACGGACAGGAACAACCTATTCAGTTTCCTAAACAATGTCCCGTTTGTGCCAGCCAGTTGTTCAAAGAGGAAGAAGAAGCAGTCTGGCGTTGTACCAATATTGAATGTCCGGCCCAGGTAGTGGAACGGATCATCCATTTTGTCAGCAAGGATGCCATGGATATCCGGGGTTTTGGAGAAGCCAATGTGCGGAAATTTTATGAAATGGGTTTATTAAAAGATATTCCTTCGATATATATTCTTGATTTTAATAAACTGAAAGGATTGGAGGGTTTTGGTCAGAAATCGATCGATAATCTTCAATCAGCCATCACAAATTCAAAAAAACAACCGCTTCACCGGTTGATTTATGCTCTTGGAATACGTTTTGTAGGCGAAACCACGGCAAAGACGCTCGCACAAGCCGTAAACCATTTGCTGGATTTTAAAGGGTTTTCGCTGGAGCAGTTGCAGGCACTCGAGGATGTAGGGCCGAAAGTCGGTGGCAGCATTTTCCAGTTTTTCAGCAACCCTGACAATATCACCATGCTCCTTGAACTGGAGCAACTCGGCTTAACCCTGAAAAACGAAAAGAAGGAAATGAGTAGTACGGGCAGTCTGACCGGACAAACCTTTCTCTTTACCGGTACCCTGCCCACCCTGAAACGAAGCCAGGCAGAAGCCATGGCTGAAGAACAAGGCGGACAGATACTGGGTGGTGTAAGTGCTAAGCTGAATTACTTAGTGGTGGGGGAAGATGCGGGCAGTAAACTGGAAAAGGCAAAAAAAATAAATTCGGTCAAGATTATCTCAGAGGATGAATTTTTACAATTGATCGGTAAAAAATAATAATTGTCTTTAAAGCGAATATGGTCTAACTTAGTACTGATTGACTTGCACTATTAACCTGCATATACCGCCGTTAGTGAACAAACCTTTTCCTGGCTAAAAAAAACTTAACACCATGATCAAAAAATTAGCCGGTGAAGTCTGGAAACCTTTGAGTTTCTCCGGATGGAGGCAACTGAGAAATCGTTATGCCGTATCTAGTAAGGGCCGGATTGCCAGCTACAAAGAAGACATAACGGACGGAAAATTATTAAGCGGTTCCTTAACCACTGGCTACCGCACACTCAACCTCCATCGTCCTGACAACAAAGGCACGCTGTACATTCACCGGGAAATCGCAAAACTGATGGTGGAACGTAAATCTGCGGCTCACAAATACGTCATCCATAAGAACCACAATAAACTGGACAATGATGTCAAGAACCTGAAGTGGGCCAACCTGGAAGAAATGATGGCGCATCAGCAAAACAGTCCGGCGAAAAAAGCGTACAAAATAAAACAGGCCAATAAGACCACTGGTCTTAAACTCACCGCTTCTCAGGTAAGTAAGATCAAAGCCACCCTTGCCAGTAAAAAACGCACCCTGAGTATCCGTCAGCTTGCTGAAAAATATGGCGTGAGTGAAATGACATTGTATAGGATTAAGAGTGGGGAGAATTGGGGAAGAGTTAAGTGAGTCGGGAGTTAGGAGTTAGTAGTCGGGAGTCAACAGCCCTTTCTAAGAAGAATCTGTTACTTATACGCTGTGTTTGATATTTCGTGTCGTAATGAGGGATTACATT
>CAZLRY010000167.1:0-3796 GCA_964561675.1 uncultured Chitinophaga sp. | reverse complement strand
ATCTGTTACTTATACGCTGTGTTTGATATTTCGTGTCGTAATGAGGGATTACATTCCTTGTACGCCTGACACTCGAACGCATAAATACTATTCAGCCTTTCAGCCTGTTATTTTTACTTTTTACTTTTGAATTTTGACTTATATGCTTCACCTTTAACGGAAATTATTCCCTCATGCTCCAGCCTGCAACCCTGAATTTTCTCAAGGCACTAAAGAAGAATAACAATAAGGAATGGTTTGAAAAAAACCGGAAAACGTATGAAGCTGCAAAAGCTGATTATACGGATTTTGTGCAGAAGGTAATCAACGAATTCGGAAAGAAAAATCCGGCTTACAGCAGTATGCTGGCCAAAAACTGTTTATTCCGGATCAACCGGGACGTGCGGTTCTCTAAAGACAAATCACCATACAAAACCAATATGGGTGCGTATTTCAATCCGGGCGGAAAGAAAGCCACTACTGCCGGGTTTTATTTTCACTGCGAACCCGGGCAGGCTTTTATGGGTGGTGGTTTATGGATGCCAATGCCGCCGCAGCTGAGTAAGATCAGGCAGGAGATCGATTATAACTATGCCGATTTCAAAAAAATACTGGCGAATAAAAAATTCAAAACCGTGTACGGTGATATTTCCCGTTCTGCAGAATACACATTGGTACGATTGCCAAAAGGCTATGAAGCGGATAACCCGGCCGGGGAATACTTAAAACTGAAGAGTTTTGTCGCACTCAGCCCGATGAAGGACACGGATCTCACCTCTAAAGACCTCGTAAAAAAAACGGTTGCAGCTTTTGAAGCACTGCAACCGCTGATTCATTTTATCAATCACGCATTAGCCGAGTAAGCCCTTACTGTTTAGATATTCAGCAATCTGTACAGCATTGGTGGCCGCGCCTTTGCGCAGGTTATCGGACACCACCCACATATTGAGGGTGTTCGGCTGACTTTCATCTCTTCTGAGTCGACCTACAAATACCTCATCTTTTTCATGGGCATCCATCGGCATGGGATATTGCTGGTTGGCCAGGTCATCCACCACCACAACACCCGGAGAAGCTGCCAGTAAGGCTTTTACTTCAGCCAGGTCATAGTCATTGGCAAATTCCACATTCACGGCTTCACTATGCCCGCCCATTACCGGGATACGTACCGTAGTGGCAGTTACCCGGATGGAGTCGTCCCGCATGATCTTATTGGTTTCTTTCACCATCTTCATTTCTTCCTTGGTATACCCGTTATCCAGGAATACATCGATCTGTGGAATCACGTTCAGGTCAATCGGATATTTATAGGCCATCGGGTAGTCGGTGGTTTCCCCTTTTACTGCTTTCCTTCTTTCACCATGCAACTGTTCAACGGCTTTCACACCAGTACCGGTTACACTCTGATAGGTGCTCACCACGATCCGCTTAATGCCATATTTTTTATGCAGCGGGTTTAAAGCCACCACCATCTGAATAGTAGAACAGTTAGGGTTTGCAATAATTTTATCATTGACGGTCAGGATATCTGCATTGATTTCCGGAACCACCAGGGGCTTGGTGGGATCCATTCTCCAGGCCGAAGAATTATCTACCACCGTGATACCTGCTTCTGCAAACTTTGGTGCCCACTCCAGGGAAGTGCCACCGCCAGCAGAGAAAATCGCAACAGCCGGTTTAGCGGCAATGGCATCGCTCATACTCACTACCTTATACTTCTTTCCTTTAAACTCCACTTCCTTCCCTACTGATTTTTCAGAAGCCACCGGTACCAGTTCGGTCACCGGAAAATTCCGTTCTGCCAATACCTGTAACATTTTGGTGCCCACGAGTCCTGTGGCGCCGACTACTGCAACTTTCATTTTTTTGTCCCCCCATCTTCCGCAAGGCGGAAGTTTTTGTTTTAAAAATTTTGTTGATGCTACAATGACAACGGATAAAAAAAGGCCCTCCGTAAGGAAGGCCTGCTAAACTTTTATGTTGGACACACATAACGCTGCAAACCTCCCTCAGGAATGTTTCTTAATGCGTTTTGTATGTTTCGTTGTCATCATTGCGAAGCAAAAATAGTCCCGCAAGCCGTGAATGCCAAATAATGCCAAAAAAAAATTCATGAATATGGCGACGGTTACACACGCCGTATCAAAAAAAAACATATTTGCCCTATGAAAAGAACCTTATCCCTCCTTATAAGCATCCTATTGCTTACACCTGTTTGTATGTGGTCGCAAAACAGGTATGACCTTATTATCAGTGAACTGATGCCCGATCCCTCACCAACAGTCGGTCTGCCCGCGAGTGAATGGATTGAACTTAAGAACTGCAGCAGCCAACCTGTATCCTTACAAAACTGGCGGATCACGGATGCCAATGGACAAAGCGGTCCGTTGCCTTCTTTTGTTTTGCAACCTGATAGCTTCCTGATCATTTGCACTTCCTCTGCTTTAGCGGCCATGACACTATCCGGAACAACACTCGCGGTGAGTTCCTTTCCTTCACTGGACAATGAGGGGGAATGGATTGCCCTGAAAGCTCCGGATGGAAGAGTCATTCATAGTGTTAATTATACCAGCGACTGGTATGGCAATGCCCTGAAGCAAGAAGGCGGCTGGTCTTTGGAAATGATCGACACCCGGAATCCCTGCAGCGGTAAGAGCAACTGGACCGCCAGTATACATCCGGCTGGCGGTAGTCCGGGTAAGAAAAACTCCACAGAAGCAAGCAACCCGGATACAACGGCGCCCCGGCTCCTGCGTTCTTATTCCCAGGATAGTGTGACGATCCGGCTGGTATTTGATGAACCACTGGACAGTGCGACAGCAGTGAGTAGCTCTCAATATTCCATCAGCCAGGGAATAACGATTAGTAGTGTGAGTACCGTTACACCGCTCTTCCAGGAAGTACAGCTGAAACTAAACAGTCCCCTGCAGCACAATATAGTATATACCGTAAAAGCGGATGGAATCAGTGATTGTAAAGGAAACCGGCTGACGGTTGCGGAAACAAAAGCGGGACGGGCACAGGATCCGGTACCCGGACAAATAGTGGTCAATGAAATTCTGTTCAATCCAGCACCTAACGGGGAAGATTATGTGGAAATTTATAACCATAGTAACCAGGTGGCCGATTTGTCGCGGCTCTTTCTGGCCAACCGCAACAGCAGTGGGGCGGTCAGTTCCAACAAGGCACTCAGTTCCGTACCTGTATATATTTATCCCGGTGAATATATCGTTTTCACGGAATCGCCCGATCAGTTGCCCTTGTATTACATGGTCCGTTTCCCGGACCGGGTACTGGCCATTACTTCACCACCCTCTTTTCCGGATGAGGAAGGCACGGTGCTATTATTGAACGGACAAGGCGTAGTCATTGATGAAGTGAAGTACAATAAGGACTGGCATTTTAAATTAATCAGTAATGATGAAGGGGTGGCATTGGAGAGATTGGATCCCGGAAGGGCTTCCGGTGATCCGGGCAACTGGCATAGTGCCGCAACCACGGCCGGTTATGGTACACCGGGGTATCAGAACTCTCAATACCGATCGGCTGATATGGGGGCGGGACAAATAAAAGTCAGCCCGGCTGTGTTCTCCCCGGATAATGATGGCCGTGATGATCTGGCGTTGATACAATATTCATTGGAGGAATCTGGTTATGTAGCCAACCTGGTCATCTTTGATGCGGAAGGTAAACCGGTAAAGCAACTCGTCCGCAATGCCCTGTTGGGCCGTACCGGCAGCTGGACCTGGGACGGGTTGGATGATAGCCGACGTTCCTTACCGCTCGGGCACTATATTGTAATGGCTGAATTATTCAA
>CAZLRY010000166.1:2867-7099 GCA_964561675.1 uncultured Chitinophaga sp. | reverse complement strand
TTGTACTTTTCCTAGCCATTCCACCAGCGCCTTTTTGATGGCTTCCCCAATCAGCTTTTGTTTTTCAGGGTCGGTGAGGATCGCCCGGCTGGCCGCATTATCGCCGATTTCGAGTAAGACACGGTATGGAGCAGTATTTACCTGTTCATCCAGGCTGTAAAAACTGAGTTTACCGGTAGCAGCACAACGATAGTCATTCCGGCCGGTTGTGCTGTCCAGCAGCACGCCCCGGTTTTCCATACCCGATACCTCACAGATGGCTTTTACCAGGACAGCCGCCAGTTCCCGGTTGTCTGCTTCATACTTATCCCCGTAATGGATATACCCCCAGACCGCATTCCTCCGGGTGCCCCCGTTATTGTGCACGGATATGAATACCCGGGGTTTCCGTTTATTTGATTCCTGTAATTCGTAGGCATAACCGGATATTTTTCCATCGATAACAGCCGAGGTATGCTGGATTTTGGTATTACTGCCGGAATCGGCATGGTGGTAGTCCGCTTTTCCCAGGCTCCAGACTTTATATTCCCGGAGTCCGGGTTGGGTACCCATCGCCGCTTCCACAATGGCATTACAAGTGGCCGCCTCGCTGAAGTCCTTGCCGGTATCGGTCTGGTGGGAGGGCTGCCAGACCACTACTGACCTAATACCGGTTCCCTTTTTGACGGCTGAACAACCAAACTGGAACTGGATGACCAATATCAAAAAGATGCTAAAATTGCGCATTGTTTTGCTTTCTCTAAAAGTAAGGGTTTAAATGCCCGATCCGGCTAAAAAGCAGCCGGGAAACCGGGCCGGGAATACCAGGACTGTCCGTCGCAGGTTACTGCCGGCAGCTCAAAAAATCTTCCCACATTTTTCCTTTCCTATTGTGAATAACTGCCCCTGCAGCGTCCCTTGTTTTATCTCCCTTTGGCTTAAATTCGCCGCCTGACTTTACCCGAAATAAATAAGTAAACCGTGAGATTAAAGAGTTTAGAAATCAAGGGCTTTAAGAGCTTTGCCGACAAGACCGTGGTGAATTTTGACGACAATATCACCGGCATCGTCGGACCGAACGGATGTGGCAAATCCAATATCGTGGATAGTATCCGTTGGGTTATCGGTGAACAAAAAATCAGTCAGCTCCGGAGTGAAAACCTGGACAGCCTGGTTTTTAACGGATCAAAGACACGGAGTGCTTCCGGACTGGCCGAAGTAAGCCTCACTTTTGAAAATACCCGGAACCTGTTACCGACCGAATTCACTACAGTTACCGTTACCCGCAAATTCTACAAAAGCGGAGAAAGTGAATACCGCCTGAATGATGTACAGTGCCGCCTGAAAGATATCCAGAACCTGTTTATGGATACCGGTATCAGCACCGATAGTTATGCAATCATCGCCCTCGACATGGTGGATGACCTGATCAAGGATAAAGACAACAGCCGTCGCAAAATGCTGGAACAGGCTGCAGGTATTTCCATTTACAAGACGCGGAAAAAGGAAGCAAAACAAAAACTGGAAGCCACAGAGTCTGACCTGGCGCGTATCGAAGACCTCCTGTTTGAAATCAACAATCAGCTGAAAGCCCTTGAGAGCCAGGCCAAAAAAGCGGAGAAATATCACGAGATCAAAAAGGACTATCGCGAAATCAGTATTGAACTTGCCAAAGCTTCCCTCGAAGGGTTCAATCTTTCCTACAAGGAACTGAATGAACAAAGCGATACCGAGACTGATAAAAAACACCGCCTGGAAGCAGCGATCGGCACCCGTGAAGCTGAACTGGAACAGGAGAAGCTGGCTTTCATCGAAAAAGAAAGGCAACTGCAGTCCATGCAGCACCAGTTCAATGAAATGTTGCAGACGGTCCGTAGTAAAGAAAATGATAAGAACCTCTCTGCCCAGCGGCTGGAGCACCTGCATGAAAAAGAAGGCAGTCTTGGTGAATTCCTGCTGAAAGCAGAAGGCCAGCTGAAAGGAATAGAGGAAAGTATTGGCTTTACCTCACTCCAGGTTACCGACGAAGAGAAGAGTCTCGAAATGCTCAGCGAACAATTGGCTCAGCTGAACAATGAGGTAAGTGCGAAACGTGAAATACTGGATGAAAAGCGCCGGATGCTGGATACCCTGCGTGGTGAATATCAGCAGATCCAGCGCAGTCAGTTTGATGCGGAGAAAAAAGTGGCCGTAGCAGATACCTCGGTACAAAACCTGCAACGGGTGATCCACCAGATCGAGGAAGAACGGATGCAGCGGGAAGACCAGCGGGGACATCTGGATGAGGAACGCCAGCTGAAAGAAAAAGAACTGGGCATCAAGAAAGTGGACCTGGAACAACTCCAGCAGCACCAGGAAAATACCAAAGAACAGATTTTACAGACACAGGCAGTGCTGGATGGTCTTCGGAATAACCTTGCGGATGAAAACCGTAAACTGGATGCAAAGAAGAATGAGCATGACTTGCTGAAAAGCATGATCGATTCGATGGAAGGCTATCCGGATTCGGTTAAATTCCTGCATAATAACAGCAACTGGAATCACAGTGCCCCCATTCTGTCAGATGTGTTGTATGTGAATGAAGAATTCCGCACAGCCCTGGAGAATGTGCTTGAGCCCTACCTGAGCTATTATGTGGTGAATAACCTGCAGGAAGGACTTCAGGCCGTACACCTGTTGGATGAAAATAAAAAAGGGAAAGCCAACTTTTTCCTGCTGGATAAAGTGAATGACGGGGCCAGCGGAATCGCGGCGCATCAGCTCGAAGGAGCAATTCCTGCCCTGAGTGTGGTGGAAGTGGATGAGAAGTACCGTAAACTGGCCGAACACCTGCTGGGCAATGTATTTATCGCAGATAGTGAAGATGCTTTACAAAACAGCAACGGATTCGTGGTCATTGAAAAGCATGGTAAGTACGTAAAAGGAAAATACTCCCTGACCGGCGGCAGTGTGGGACTGATAGAAGGAAAGAAGATCGGTCGTGCAAAAAACCTGGAGAAACTGCAGGACGAAATCATGGCGCAGGATATAGTGGTTGAAAGCCTTCGTGCCACTATTCAGGCCCGGCATAATGAAGTCATTGCATTCAATGAAGATCTCAGGGAATCGGCCATCCGGGAAACAGAGCGGGAGATCCAGCAACTGACCAATGCCGTATTTGCCCTGCACAATAAACTCGAAAACCTGCATGGCATGCAGGTCAGCAGTGAACATCGCCTGGAGGAACTCAACAGCCAGATGCAGCAGACCCATACATCAGTGGCCGGTGTGCGTAATGAACTGGCGGAATTCAATGAAATGCTGCTGGCCAACTCAGCCAAGCTGGCCGAAGCGGATGAAGCATTTAAAGTGACCGAGGCCGAATACAATGAAGCATCCAGGCAGTATAATGAGTTCAACCTGAATGTTACCAAGCAACAGAGCAAGATCAGCGGATTGAAACAGGAACTGGATTTCAAAAACAACCAGCTCCAGGATCTCCGTCAGCAGATCGAAAGCAATACCAGTCATCTCGCAGATACCCGCCTGAATATTGAACAATCAGCGGGCATGCTCAAAGAAATTGAAGATGCGCTGCTTGAACTCCTGCGCCGCAAAGAAGAAGAGGAGCGGAGTCTGAATGAAGCGGATCAGGCCTATTATAATTTGCGGAATCAGCTGAGTGAAAAGGAAAGTGAGATCCGTCACCAGGTGAAGGAAAAAGAACAGGTGGAGTACCTGCTGGCCGCGATCAAAGACAAACTCAATGAACTGAAGCTCCAGCTGGCTGGTATGAAGGAACGGTTAAATGTGGAGTTCCGGATCAATCTGGAAGATATCCTTGGCGAATCCCGCAGCGGTGAAGTGCCCGTTGAGGAACTGCAGGAAAAAGCTGACCGGATGAAAAAGCGCCTCGAAAACCTGGGAGAAGTGAATCCTACCGCGATTGAAGCGTTTACGGAAATGAAGAAGCGGTATGACTTTATAGTGGAACAGAAGACGGACCTGGTTAATGCCAAGGACAGTCTGCTGAAGACGATTGAAGAAGTGGAAGCCACGGCCAATCAGAAATTCCTGGATACGTTCCACCAGGTACGGGAGAATTTCCAGAAAGTGTTTAAAACCTTGTTTACAGAAGACGATCAGGCTGACCTGGTGCTGGAGAATCCTGAAAACCTGGCGGATAGTGGTATTGATGTAGTGGCCAAACCTAAAGGGAAACGCCCGTCTTCGCTGACCCAGCTCAGCGGGGGAGAGCGTACCCTGACTGCAAC
>CAZLRY010000166.1:0-2767 GCA_964561675.1 uncultured Chitinophaga sp. | reverse complement strand
GGGTAGCAGGGGATATACCAAAAATGAAAATACTCACCCGTGATGGTAAATTCAACAGTACCCAATTTGCTGCAGTTGGGACATTGGAATGGGTAGGGGTCATGTAAACCTAGTATAAAATTTTTAGTGCCGTATTTATGATGAAAAAACATACACGAACTTAAAAAAAACTGATGAGAACCATTGTCCTGCTTTTTGCTTCGAATGTATTTATGACTTTTGCCTGGTATTATCACCTGAAACAGCAGGGCTGGCCCTTGTGGAAGGCGATCCTGGTGAGCTGGTTAATTGCTTTATTTGAGTACATACTGATGATTCCGGCAAACCGGTATGGGAAAGTGGATGGGTTTAACCTGTTTCAATTGAAAATGATCCAGGAAGTCATTACCCTGCTGGTGTTTTGTGGCTTTGCGATATGGGTGATGAAAGAACCTTTTCACTGGCGGTATGTCGCCAGCTTTGTGTTATTACTGGGTGCTGCCTACCTGATGTTCAGCAAACAGCCGGTTTAGTTATCGGCCATAAATGTCCTGTGTTGTTCCCGTTGTTTGGCCCGGCGATTGAAATCGGATTTCACTTTATGCACAAAAGCGCTCATACAGAAGTAAACCCCTGCCACCAGCAGGAAAGCGGCAATGCCGGCCCAGAAATACCAATATTTGGACAGTTTCAGTTCAACGAATGCATAAAATAAGGTGAAAACAAAAGCAATAAGGCTGATAAATCCGATCACAATATGAGTAAAGAATTTTTCGGAATGGGAATTATGATTAGGACCTGACATACGATATGATTTTTAAGGATTTAACGGCCAGCAAACTTAATAAAAATAATCTTCTGTTAATCTGATCAGGAACCTGCCATTTTTTAAAAGGAGTACTTATTTTTAAGGACAAAACTCAATATGCGTAAAATTATAATTGGCCTGCTTTTGCTGATCGGCTTGACTGAAATCAAGGCCCAGGAAAAACCCGAGGGGCTGTTTATCGGATCTAAGGCACCCGATTTTAAAGCAAAAGATCAGGATGGAAAGGATGTGCGATTGAAGGACCTGCTCAAAAAAGGCAAAGTTGTGTTGGTATTTTACCGGGGTTATTGGTGTCCGTATTGTAACCGGGAATTATCCCGTTTGCAGGACTCCTTGTCCCTTATTCAGGAAAAAGGCGCAACCGTTGTGGCGGTATCACCGGAAAAACCAGAGCTGATAAAGCAGACAGTGGAAAAAACAAAAGCGGCGTACCCGGTAATTTATGATGAGGGGTTGAAAATTATGAAGGGGTATGAAGTAGAATATGAGCTGGAAGAGACCACGCTGGCCCGTTACCGTAGCAGCGGGTTGGACATAGAAAAGAACAATGGAACCAATGGGAAATACCTGCCGGTGCCAGCCGTTTATATTATTGATAAAGAGTCAAACGTCACCTACCGTTTCTTTGATACCGACTACAAGAAGCGGCCCAGTATTGCTGAAATTCTAAAGAATCTATAACTGTTTCTTTTCGGCGACCAGGCAAACGGAGCAGATACTTCCATCCGGAGTGGTTTCGGGTTCATGTACGTGGGATGAACTGATGAATGAGAGATTATTCAGGTGACAGAGCAACTTCCATTCTTCTACGGTATAGGTTCTGAATCCGTACTGACTGAAAGGCATGGCTGCCAGGCTTTCCGGCGTACGGATCGTGGTATATAAACGTCCGCCGGGTTTTAGTACGCGGTGAATTTCAATCAGGTGATCCTGGGGATCTTCCCAGAAATAGGCCACATTTATACAAAATATGATATCGAAACTGCCACTCGTGAAAGGCATTTTATCACTTTGCCCTTTGATCAGTACCAGTTTACCTTGTTCCAGATAATCCTGATTGTGCGTGCTGGCTTCCCTGATCATATCTGCTGATGCATCCAGACCGGTGATCCGGAGTTCTTCGGCACGGTTGAATTGTTTATAGAAGAATTTACCATTCCCAAAACCGATTTCAAGAATCGACTGGTGATTACTGACCAGCATTTCATCCAGTGTAAAATCATAGAGGAATTCATTCGCCTTGTTCATGCGGCGGGCTACTTCAAGACCGGCAAGACCTTCCGGTTTACGTAGCTGACGGGCTAACCGTTTCCAGCGGAGCTGTTCCAGGAATTTTTTAAACACAGGTTAAGGTTTGCAATGAAATTAGTTCCACGCAATCTTACCGATTTTTCCGTTATTTCCGGCAAAAAAAATCAGGTTTCCGTTCTTTGCTTTCCTGCAAACATGAAATCCTTCCTGGCTGATCCAGGTCCAGTTTTGTCCGCCATCAGTGGTAATATCAATTCCGTTAAGCCCGCAACTGACTGCTTTATCCATCGTAAAATAAGCAACACAACTACGGTAACCATGGGGAGGGGTAACCGGAGCATTCCAGGTTTTTCCCCGGTCATTACTGTAAAAACAATTTTTTTGGGTAGCGGCCGCTTGAGTAAAATCGCCGCCTACGACAATCATTTTTCGTCCGCCCTGCATTTTCCTGTTATTCCATACGGCGATAGAATTAGCGCCGGTACTTTCCGTTCCCTGGATCAGGGGCAAGTTTACGGGTGGATTGCGGGTAAATAAACGGGAGCGAAGACCGCCGCTGACAAATACGGCTTCATCACGATCCAGTACAGCGATATTCGTACCACTGGAAGCAAAACAAGCTTCTCCGCTGTCGGCTTCCGGACGGTTTTTGAGCGGAATTTCCTGCCAGCTCATCCCGCCATCAAAAGTCCGGGCTACAAAAAACTT
>CAZLRY010000165.1:5628-7140 GCA_964561675.1 uncultured Chitinophaga sp. | reverse complement strand
AAAATTTAAAAGAATCCCCGCAGCGGATTAAGGTCTGTTACGGGCGGGCAAAGATAGTTTTTTCGGATCAATTCCCGGCAAGGAAAAATGGGTTCTTGTCGACTGATTTTTAAAAACTTAACAGGGGAGAATCCCTACCTTTAAGGAACCATGTTTCCGACTCCCAGGATCCTGTTTTTTATCCTCTTTTTGGGGATGGCCGGACTGTTCTCTTTCAGTCCTGCAACCTCTTTTTATCAGATTTTCGACCAGTCTTTTGTTGGTAAAAAAGTTGAAATATACATGTCTGATTCATTCATATACAGCGTCTTACAAAAAAATTCTTCAGTTTTTGGTTCTATCCTTGACAAGCAAGAGGAATCAGGCTTACAGATCATTTACACCCGGATCGACCGGGACAGGAAAGGGAGGCCGGTCTTTACAGAACACCGGTTAGGGGTGGACAACAACCGGTACTTTTACCCGGCTTCGACGGTCAAACTGCCGATAGCCATCCTGGCCCTCCAGCGGCTGAATGAACTGAAAATACCCGGACTGGACAAAAACTCGACCCTGATCACCGGATCCTCGGGAAGCCGGCAGACAGCGGTTTGCAATGACCCCTCGGCTCCGGACGGGCGTCCGACCATCGCGCACTACATCAAAAAAATACTACTGGTCAGTGATAATGATGCGTTCAACCGCTTGTATGAATTTCTGGGACAGGAGTACATCAACAATAACCTGCACCAAATGGGCTATCTGCAGGCACATTTGATTCACCGGCTGGAAGTCAGTTTATCTGAAGAGGAAAACCGGTTTACCAACCCGGTACGGTTTATTGATAGTACCGGAAAAATCCTGTATGAGAAAGCCGCGGAAAACAGCCAGCTGTCTTATGCAACAAGAAATACCCGGATGGGCAATGGATATCTGAAAGCCGGTCAGCTGGTCAATGAACCTTTTGATTTTTCAAAAAAGAACCGGTTAACCCTGACCGAACTGAACAACATCGTGAAATCAATCATGTTTCCTGAATCAGT
This sequence comes from uncultured Chitinophaga sp., assembly GCA_964561675.1. Lineage (GTDB taxonomy): Bacteria > Bacteroidota > Bacteroidia > Chitinophagales > Chitinophagaceae > JJ008. Next base: position 6,118 of record CAZLRY010000165.1, on the reverse strand, counting down.
GCCGAAACATCAACGCTTTAATCTGACGGCCGGGGATTATGCATTTCTCCGCCGGTATATGTCGATGATGCCAGGTGAATCTTTTTCACCGGTATACGATCCAGGTGAAAACTGGGATACATATGTGAAATTCCTGCTTTATGGTTCAGAAAAAGGTGCAAGCCGACCTGGGATCAGGATATTTAATAAAGTAGGGGATGCCTATGGATTTCTTACCGATGCGGCGTATATAATTGATACTGATAGCCAGGTGGAGTTTATGCTGAGCGCAGTGATTTATTGCAACAGTGATGGGATATTTAATGATGATCAGTATGATTATACCACAATCGGTCTGCCATTCATGAAGCACCTGGGGCAGGCGATACTGGAGTATGAACGAACAAGAGTTAGGAAATACAAGCCAGATCTTTCTGCATTCATCTTTAACTATAAAGATTGAGTTTTATTAATCGTTATCTTTGCAACCCAATTAAAAGTACGAAGTACG
>CAZLRY010000165.1:0-5528 GCA_964561675.1 uncultured Chitinophaga sp. | reverse complement strand
GTACGAAGTACGGCGTAAAAACAAAACTTTCAACCCACAACACGCAACACAAAATGCAATTATCTTCTTTCCTGCAACGCTTCAATGAACCGGAAACATTAAAGATGGCCAAACTCGGCCGTGAATTAAGGGCAAAAGGAATTGATGTCATTGATCTCAGTCTGGGTGAACCCGATTTTGATACACCTGAGCATATCAAACAAGCCGCTGTAAAAGCGATCCAGGACAACTGGAGTCATTACACACCCGTATCCGGTTATCCAGACCTGCGTGAGGCTGTTTGTACAAAACTGAAACGGGATAATAACCTGGACTATAAAGCAGAGAATATTGTTACTTCTACTGGTGCCAAGCAGAGTCTGGCCAATGCCATTCTCGCCCTGGTGGATGATAACGACGAAGTGATCATCCCCACTCCTTATTGGGTTACTTACAGCGAATTGGTAAAGATCGCCCGTGGGAAGGTGGTAGAGATCAAGAGCAGTCCTGAAACAGGTTTTAAAATCAATGCAGCGCAACTGGAAGCGGCGATCACTCCAACATCAAAAGTGTTCCTGTTCTCTTCTCCCTGTAACCCCAGTGGTGCAGTATACAGTAAAGAAGAACTGGAAGCACTGGCTGAAGTATTCCGTAAACATCCACAGATACTCATCATTTCCGACGAGATCTATGAGTATATCAATTTTGTAGGCAAACATGAGAGTATTGCACAGTTCGCCGATCTGAAAGACCGGGTGATTATTGTCAATGGACTCAGTAAAGGATTTGCCATGACCGGCTGGCGTTTGGGTTATATCGCTGCGCATGCAGATATTGCCAAAGCCTGCGAGAAAATCCAGGGACAGTTTACCAGTGGTACTAACTCCATTACCCAGAAAGCTGCGGTAGTGGCGTTGACCACGGATCTGCGACCGACGATGGAAATGGTGGAAGAATTCACCCGACGTCGTGCGAAAGTGCTGGAGATCGTGAAAGATATTCCCGGGGTGATTTGTCCGGAACCGGAAGGTGCTTTTTATATTTTCCCGGATGTGAGTTATTACTATGGTAAGAGTGATGGTGAAAACACCATCACGAATGCGGCTGATTTTTCTATGTATTTGTTGAATACTGCGCATGTATCTTCCGTAATGGGGGATGCCTTCGGGGAACCGAAATGTGTGCGTTTCTCCTTTGCCAACAGCATGGAGAAAATTGAAGAAGGCTGGAAGCGGATCAAGGTGGCGCTGGCAAAGCTGAAATAAGAAGGTAAAAGAAGAATAAAGAAGAGCCCTGCAGTGATGCGGGGCTTTTTTATTTAACGTGTGTGATAAAATCATAAATTTAGTAGGTAGATGAACCGGAAACAGGATACCAATCAATTAGTCATGGAAATAGTACAAGTGACGGATAAGGAGATGACAATGCTGCAGCAGATCAGCCGGCAGACCTTTGCCGAAACCTTTGCGGCGTCAAACACGGAAGAGAATATGCGAAAGTACCTGGAGGAAGCCTATGCTGCTGAAAAACTGGCTGCTGAACTGAATGACCCTGATGTGTATTTTTATTTTGCCAAAGAAGGGGAGCAGGTGATTGGTTACCTGAAACTGAATGCGGGTGCTTCACAAACTGAATTAAAAGACAAAAAAGCCCTGGAGATTGAGCGGATCTATGTACTGAGTTCGTGGCATGGGAAAAACGTGGGGCAGTTGCTCTATGACAAAGCGATTGAAGTGGCCAGACAACTTGGGGTGGACTATGTATGGTTGGGTGTTTGGGAAAAGAACCCAAGGGCGATCCGTTTTTATCAACGCAATGGATTTGTGGAATTTGATCAGCATATATTCCGGCTGGGTGAGGATGAACAGACGGACATTATGATGAAACTCAAGCTTGTTTAATAAACAGGTTGAATTAAAGTGATACTGATTTACGCTGCATAAAAAACATTTCACTATGGCAAAAGCAACAAAGAAAGCATTAACGGCTACCCAGCAGGAAACCCTCTTCAGTACTTTGAAAGTCCGTTTTGAAAAGAACATGAAGCGCCACCCGGGAATCGAATGGAGAACCGTGGAAGCAAGGCTTAAATCAGCCCCGGAAAAATGGGTAGCACTCGTGGCAATGGAAAGCACAGGAGGAGAACCTGATGTCACCGGACTGGATAAAAAAACCGGGGTTGTTACATTTACCGATTGTTCAGCCGAATCCCCGGCCGGCCGCCGTAGTGTTTGTTATGACCGGGAAGGACTGGAGTCAAGAAAAGAGGCCCCGCCAAAAAATACGGCCATGGATATGGCCCAAGAGATCGGAATTGAATTACTGACCGTAGAAGAATATAAGGCTTTGCAGCAACTGGGCACTTTTGATGCCAAAACCTCCAGTTGGTTGCAAACACCTGCCGCTATCCGGAAACTGGGAGGAGCTTTGTTTGGTGATTATCGCTATGGAACTGTTTTTATTTATCATAACGGGGCGCAGTCTTATTATGCGGCAAGGGGGTTCAGGGGGAAAGTGGTGGTGTAGGAGAGAAAGTCGGGAGTCAGGAGTCGGGAGTCAGGAGTCAGGAGTAAACAGCCCCTCCTGAGGAGATTGGATCTAAAAACCGTATAGCTCCTCGCTTTACGCAATCTACTCACCAATCACTACTCACTACTCACCACTCACCATTCACACCTATTTCTAAAAATTTGTTAATCAGTTACACTGGTTAATAAATTTGTTTTTTCCTTCCGAACTTTAAGTAACCAAATCCCCGGCCATGAAAAAATATTACCTAACCGGATTAATTTTCTCCTTCCTGCTTTTGTCTTCCTGCAGCAAAGACTTCCTGAAATCTTATGACCGTCGAATAGTGGGTGTATGGAAAATTACAGACATCAACCGCACCGGACTGGGTGGCAGTACGTCCAATCTGCCTTTTCAGAACGGGGAATTTAATTTTCAGGATGATGGGGGGCTGGTGTATACCAATGAAGCCGGGGAGGTTTACCAGGGCACCTGGAATATTGAAAAGCGTTATTACGACGAAACAACGTATCAAAGCCTGCATATCACCGTCGTCAACTTCGCTACTCAGGATGTAAAAGGGGAGTACTACGATGATATCGACTTTACCCGCACCGACCGCTTCAAAGCCCGGATCAACCAGGGACTGCATACGTATGTGACTAGGTTTGACAGGTGATCGGAGCAGTGGTCATCCCGAAGCCTCGGGAGACAGATGGCTGTTGACAGGGCCTCCTAAAAAGTATCTTCTAAAACAATTAGTTCTATTATAGCTGGTAAAGCTTAAGGTCATACTTCGTACCCTGACTTTCTACTTTAGTTGAATGATTGAGCTTTTGCCTGAATTTCATACTTTAGCTGTGCATTCTACAACAGCAATATGTCGCCTTCCCCCGTCTTTTTACTCCTTTTTTTTATTCCTGGCATGATCCTGATGCTCTACTTTTTTTCGAAAAGAGGATGGGCTGATCTTGCAGCACAGTACCGGTATACAGCGCATTTTACCGGTAATAGGATCGGGGTCGTTTCTGCCGGAATCAACGGGGTGAGTTATAATGGGTGCCTGCTGATGAAAACAAGTGAAGAGGGCATATGGATACGCCCCATTTTATTCTTCCGCCTCTTTCATCCACCCATCCTGATTCCCTGGAGTGAATTGAAAGAGGTCAGGGAGAAAAAACTCATTTTCCGGTACCGCGAAATGGTGATCGGGGCATCTGCCGTGGCTTTTTTGCAAGTGAGTGAAAAGCTATATGAAAAACTGGATGCAGCAAGACCTTCATATAGTAAAACGGAAAATTCTTAATATGAATATAGCCTATTCCATTACCCAATGGCTATTGACCCTTTTCTTTGGGCCGTTGCTGGCTGGTTTGTATAATGTAATCTGGGGAGTGAGTTTCTGGAGCTCTTGGGGGGGTGTCGCTATTTATTTTATTATTCTGATTGTTTCGGTCTTATTTTCCATTCCGTCCCTGCTCATTCATCTTTTTTTCAACTGGCTGTTCTTTACGAATCATTTTAATTTACTGTTTACCAAAGTTGCCCTGATTGTACTTTCGTTAATGCTGATCCTGGTGTCATTGGTGGGGTTTATGGAATTTGATATCAATGATTCGTTGGTGATCGGTTATGGGCTGGCCGCTGTAATATCAGGGGCTGTTTTGCCAGTTGTAAAAAATTAAAATACAGGAGCTAAATAATGAATCATGCAGAAAACCGGGTTCAAATATTATCCTGATTCAATAACACCCTTCAGTGTTTATTTACTTATTCTGATACTATTGGGTTTCTGTAATGCAACATTATCTGCACAACAAACGATTCACGGGATAGTTACTGAAAAGGATCGAACTGTTCCATTAGCCGGCGTTCGGGTGTTTTTAAAAGGAACCGAAACGGGCACTGTTACTGCGCTTGATGGATCTTTTTCAATCCGGGTGAATGGCATAGGTGACTTTCTGATTTTTCAGGCTGTAGGTTTTATCATGCGCGAATATCAGGTTAAAGACACAGGACTGATTCGGGTGATCCTCAAGCCTTCTTGTACTATTGATTATTTTGACAATCGTCTGATCAGCTTCGGTCTTCAAACCGGGGTGCGAACTACACCGATCGGTGGGTATTTGGGCATTTCTTTTCCGTACATGCGAACAGCTGGCACCTTATGGATGGGTGCACAGTTTCAAAATGGTCACGATGCCTCATTTGTAAAACTTGAAGCAGGGTATGATCATTTTGTCAGTGAATGCAATTTTCGGGTTGATCTGAAGGCCGCACATACTGAAGTAAAGAATAGAAATGACGTGGACGCAATAGTTACTGCTATTGGCGGAACTGCTCATTTTTACCGGTTGCTGCCATCCATTCGCTATTTTAATTTCTATGCAGGCGCTGGCCATATGTATTTTAATGAACGGAACCCTTCACGATGGAGAAGTTACATGGGGCCTTCATTCGGGTTCGGAACAGCTCTTTTCAGAAAAAATCAGCTTTATATAAACAGTCAGGTTTTACTGGTCAGACATCACCCTGAGATCCAGGTGCAAGTAAGAAAATCAATCCGTCAGTTCCGTTTTTTCACAACGTACTATCAGCTAAATGAATTTAAGGAAATAACACTCGGAGCCGGGTGGTCTTTTTATTACAGAACAAAATCAGCCGGACATAATTGATTTACTTCTATAAATATATTTCGCCCCTACAGGGCTCTGTGGGCATCTTGCGAAATCTTTCTAATTATAGGCCGCCCCGCTGGGGCTCTGTGGGCATTTTACGAGATATTATGATAATATTTCGCCCCGCTGGGGCTCTGTGGTCATCTTGTGAAATCTTTCTAATTATATGTCGCCCCGCTGGGGCTCTGTGGGCATATTGCGAAATCTTTCTAATTATAGGCCGCCCCGCTGGGGCTAAATACATTTATTTCTGCCGACTGCCGTCTGCCAACTGCAAACTGCCTACTGCCAACTGCAAACTGCCTACTGCCAACTGCTGACTGCTGACTGCCAGCTGTCCCCTTCCTACTTTAGGATTTTTGA
>CAZLRY010000164.1:0-7158 GCA_964561675.1 uncultured Chitinophaga sp. | reverse complement strand
CCATTTCCATTTTTTTCTTCCGGCTGTAATGACGGAACAACAATATTCCGATGGCCGCCGCCATAAATGCAAAAAGGATAGTGCCTGTCAGCCAGTAGTTCTTTAGCGTCAGGTTGAGCTTCTGTTCACTGATCAGTTTTTCCTGCCGCACGGCTGCGCGGTTGGCCAGGAGGTCAGCGAGCATTTTGGAAGAGTTGATGCTGTTAAATGAATCTTTTAACCGTAGGATTTTTTCCAGCGTTTCTCCATACGCCTCATTTAACCCGGCTGCTTTGTAATTATCAGCCAGCGCCTGGTAGATCATCATCAATTGAGACGTAAGCCTGGATTCCATGGCCAGAGCCACCCCTTCCTTCCCGAGAAGTATTCCTTTTTGTGGTTGATTATTGGCCGCATAATAAGCGGCCAGGCTGCTCATATCATAGACAATGTAAAAGGGGTCATTAATCTTCTTGCGGATCATCAGTGCTTCATGCAATGATTGTTCAGCCAGCGGTGCCTGGTGGTTATCAATAAAGATCCGCGCCTGCATACTCAGGGCATTTGCCAGGAATACCAGGTTATTGTTTTGCCGGGCATCCCGGATCGCCACATCAATATAATACCGGGCAGAATCAACATGCCCCAGCTTATTATGCGCCAGGGCCAGGTTACTATATAAGGCCCCGTAATTCTTATAAAACAGGGGATTCGATGAAGTGGCCATGGCTTTGTTTAACCATTGCAGGGCTTCCTGGTACTGCCCCATTTCCAGTTGCACCCAACCAATGCCCGTCCTTACCTGTACCAGGGTCAGCGTATCCCGGAGTTCTTCAGCCTGGCTGATCACATCAATCATGGTGGAAAGCGCGAGTGTAAACTGACCAGCCCGGTCATACACTTTTGACTTAAGGAATAACAAGGCCAGGTACAGGGACTGACGCGACTTGTCTTTCTGATAATGACCAAGCAATGACTCCAGTAAAACCAGGGCACTGTCATGATCATTTCTGCGCACATAATAATTCAGCCGTCCTCGTTCAGCAAGCCGGATCAGTTCCGCTTTCCCGGTTGCCACCGCAATCTGTTCAGCCCGGATCACATAAGGCAGTAGTGTATCGGGATCCAGGTTCTGTTCGGCAAGCTTCACCACTTCAGTGATATACCCTTCCCCGGGTTTTTGCTTATCAAGCAGCTGCCGCATACTATCCACAGCAGTGGTTTGCCCGGTTGCGTGTAACAGCGGAGCCATAAACAGGACAATAAACAGAAGAAGGCGAATCATATACAGGTGAAAATCTTTTTCTAAAATAATCATTTCTGCTTTGCTGAAGCAGTAAAAAACAGGGTCTACTACAAATTGAGTATTGGCCAGCCCTCCCCAAATAATCAATTTCAACCTGTAAAAACACACTTGCTTACAGATCTTATTCCGACTAAAAAAAACAGCATGAAACAAAAACACTTCTTTCTCCCATTGCTCTTACTCCTGCTCGTAAGCTGCAATAAGTCAGACACCGGCACCACCCCCACTGGCCTGCCCGCACCACCCGCTTCCCTCGGACTGAGCTCCTTTTATAAAAAATATACCGACGCCGGGGGCATTCCGGTCATAAGTTCGGCTGCCGTAGACGACCAGGCCTTACTGAAAGCCAAAGAGATCATCCTTTATATGGTCAGTACGATACCTGCGGAGAAAGCGAAAATGATAGAGAACAAATTAAGGGTAGGTATACTGGGGATCAATGAACGACCGACCCAATTGCCGGAGTACAGTGATCTTTATACAGCATTTCCAGGTACGGACTGGGATAACCGCGCCAGGGCTTATGGTGCCACGCTGCAGCGCCCGCTGACCAGCAATTGCGAAGAAAACATGTTATGCCGGCAGGATATTGATCGCTATAAGGGTGAAGAAATCCTTACACATGAATTTGCTCATGCCATTCATGAACTGGGTATCCGGTTCACAACACCCGGTTTTGATGCAGAATTGCAGGCTGCATTTAATACTGCCATTTCCAATAACCTATGGGCAAATACCTATTCACGTACCGATATACGCGAGTACTGGGCAGAAGGAGTACAGAGCTATTTCAACTGTAATGTGGATGTCCCGTCAGCCAATGGAGTACATAATGAAATAAATACCAGGACTGAATTACAGAACTATGATCCGGCTCTATTCAACCTCATAAAGCGCTACTTCAGTGCAGAGAGCCGTAAACATGGATGTTATTAAACAGTCAGCGGTATAAACAAAAAACACCCGGATCGCTCCGGGTGTTTTTGAATAGTTCTTTTGTATCCATTGATCAGTTCACGCCTTCCACCTGCATCTCTTTATTGATTTTGAGCACCAGTCCCTGCAGTACTTTACCCGGACCCGCCTCGGTAAAACGGGTGGCTCCGTCGGCAATCATCGCCTGCACACTCTGGGTCCATTTCACGGCACCTGTCAGTTGCTCCACCAGGTTTTGTTTGATCTCTTCATTATCCATCACGGCTTTTGCCGCTACATTCTGGTAAATGGCACAGGTGGGCGTATGGAATTTGGTAGATAAAATTTTTGCCTGCAATTCTTCTTTGGCCGGCAACATCAACGGAGAATGAAAAGCACCACCAACGGGCAATACCAGCGCTCTTTTAGCACCAGCGGCTTTCATCCTTTCACAAGCGATGTCAATGCCTTTTCTGGAACCACTGATCACGAGCTGACCCGGACAATTATAATTAGCCGGAACGACGATCTCCCCGGTTTCCTGTTGTACTTCCGCACAGATCGCTTCTACTTTCTCATCCGCCAGGTTGAGTACGGCGGCCATGGTGGATGGATTCACATCGCAGGCTTTCTGCATGGCGGTGGCACGTACGGCCACCAATTGCAATGCATCTTCAAAACTCAGGGTTCCGTTGGCCACCAGCGCGGTAAATTCACCCAATGAATGACCAGCGACCATATCCGGACGGGCGCTTTCAATACTCTTAAATGCAATCACCGAGTGCAGGAATATGGCAGGTTGTGTCACATTCGTTTGCTTGAGGTCTTCTTCAGTACCGCCAAACATCGTATCCGAAATTCTGAACCCTAAAATTTCATTCGCCTGTTCAAATAATTTTTTCGCAAAGGCACTGTTCTCATAATGATCCTTTCCCATTCCCGGAAACTGAGATCCTTGACCGGGAAAAATATATGCATGTTTCATGGTAGCTGGTAGTTATAGAAACAAAAATGCCATAAAGGTTTTAATTAGAAAAATCTTTATGGCATTTCCGCAAATAATATTCATTATCAGCTTAAACGGGAGCCGATCAGTTTCATAAATTCACTGCGGGTGGAGTTTTTATGAAATTCCCCGTCAAAAGCAGAGGTAGTGGTTACGGAATTCTGTTTCTGCACACCCCGCATCATCATACAAAGATGCCTGGCTTCGATCACTACAGCCACCCCCAGCGGATTCAGGGTTTCTTTAATGGCATCCTTGATCTGGATGGTCAGTCTTTCCTGCACCTGCAGCCGGCGGGAATACACATCCACCACACGGGCCACTTTACTTAGCCCGGTGATCCAGCCATTCGGGATATAGGCCACGTGGGCTTTACCGAAAAACGGCAGCATATGGTGCTCACACATACTGAAGAGTTCAATATCTTTCACCACGATCATCTCACTCACTTCTTCATGAAATTTTGCGGAATTCAGAATCGCGTGTGCATCCAGCTGGTATCCTTGTGTAAGATACTGCATGGCTTTGGCCACCCGTTCCGGGGTTTTTTGTAACCCTTCTCTTTCCGCATCTTCACCGATCAGCCCCAATACATCCTTATATGATTTGATAAGTCCGCTGGTGGTGGATTCATCATACTGTTCAATTTTACTATACGCCATAATTTCCTTATTTAAACCGGATACTCCACAAAGTTCCGGGGTGTTTCATATAAACGCACCTGCAATTCAAGTTCTGGTCCGATATGCGGGCGCAATAAATTATAAATAACCACCGCGATATTTTCCGCGGTCGGGTTCAGATTCCTGAATTCCACCGTATCGAGGTTCAGGTTCCGGTGATCAAAGCGTTCCACGATTTCCCGTTGCACCAGGTCACTCAGTATTTTCATGTCCATTACATACCCCGTTGCCGGATCCGGTACGCCCACCACTTTCACTACCAGATCGAAATTATGTCCATGATAATTGGGGAAAGCACATTTACCAAATACACGGTCATTGGTCGCCTGATCCCAGCCGGGATTAAACAACCGGTGCGCTGCATTAAAACTCTCTTTCCGGAAAACGGCCACCTTGTTACTCATGCTACAATTTAAGAAATATGAACGGCTAACCCGCAGGTTATAACAGGGAACGGAACTATTTGTTCACAGCTTCCTGCTCCCCATAATATTCCACGTAAATTTTATCGGTTTCCACCAGTTTCAGGCAATGCAAGGGTGCATCGGCCGGCAATAAAGGCTGCAACTCATTCCAGATGCCGATCACCAGGTTTTCAATGGAACACATCTTCCCTTTCATAAACCCGACATCCTCGTTCAGGTTCCGGTGATCCAGTTGCTCGATGATCCGTTCCTGCACTAATTTACCCAGTTGTTTGGCATCGAAGATAAATCCGGTGTCCGGATCAGGATAGCCCTTAATGGTTACGTATAATTCGAAATTATGTCCATGCCAGTTTTCATTGGCACAGCGTCCGAATACGGCCTCGTTTTTTTCCTTGGTCCAGCGGGGATTGTACAGCTTGTGAGCCGCATTAAAATGTTCGATCCGGGTTAAGTAAACCATGCTTTACTTTTTGAGTTTCCCCTCCGGCATTCGGGCGGAGAGGTGACCGCCGTTTTTTTATCTGCGGGGCACAAAGGTACGAGAAACTTCCCCTTTTATGACCCGGATAGGGAACAATTAAGCACCTTTGCAGAAACAGCAGAAATGAATATCCTGGTCATCGCCGCCACGCCCATTGAAATAAATCCATTCCTGGAGCAGCTGCGAAACGGCCTCATTTCCCGGCAGCCGGATGTACTGATCACAGGCATCGGACTGACGGCCACCACCTGGTCGCTGACCCGGCAAATCCTGATTAAGAAACCAGATCTCGTAATACAGGCCGGTGTTGGCGGTTGCTTTGACCGGCGAATTCCTACCGGCACGGTCATGGCGATCAAACAGGAAGCGATTGCCGATCAGAGCGTGATCGAGCTGAATACACTGAGAACATTATTTGACCTGAAGCTCGTACCTGCCAACCAGTATCCTTTTTCAAAAGGATGGCTGGTGAATAAAAATGAAGTGCTGAAGAAAGTGAAACTGAAAAAAGTGAATGGCATTTCTGTCAATGAAATCACCACTGATCGGAAAAAGGTGAAATTTTATGAACAACAATTCGCTCCCGTCGTTGAATCCATGGAAGGAGCCGCCCTGCATTATGTATGCCTGATGGAAAAACTGCCCTTTATTCAACTAAGGGCCGTATCAAATTATATTGCGGAGCGGAATAAGAAGAACTGGAATATGAAAACCTCCATTATTAACCTGAACACGGAATTGATCCGTTTACTGGACAAATTATGAAACTGACCCTGGGCTTCTCCCCCTGCCCCAACGATACTTTTATATTTGACGCACTGGTCAACCATAAAATGGATACCGGCGGACTTTCCTTTGAGGTGATACTGGAAGATGTGGAAACGCTGAACCAGTGGGCCCTGCAGGGCAAACTGGATATCACCAAACTCAGCTTCCCGGCTTTTTTCAAATCAACCCCTCATTATGTACTGCTCGATTCAGGCAGTGCCCTGGGTAAAGGTGTAGGCCCGTTACTGGTCAGTAGTGCTGATAAAACAAACCCGGATGTCAGTAAGAGCCGGATAGCCATACCGGGAATCAATACCACGGCCAACCTCTTGCTCAGTTATGCTTACCCGGAAGCAAGGAATAAAACCGCTTTCATTTTTTCCGACATTGAAGAGGCGGTGGTCAGCGGTGAAACAGACCTGGGACTGATCATTCACGAAAACCGGTTTACTTACCAGGAGAAAGGATTAAAAAAAGTCATGGACCTGGGAGAATACTGGGAAAATAAAATGAATGTGCCGATTCCCCTGGGCGGGATTGCGGCGAAAAGAACACTGGGAACGCCACTGGCAAAACAGGTCAGTAAGCTGATCGCAGAAAGTCTGGCTTATGCCTTTGCACAATATCCCGAAGTCACCGGCTACGTAAAAGACCATTCACAAACGATGAGCGAGCAGGTCATGCGTCAGCATATCGATCTATATGTAAATAATTATTCCCTGCAACTGGGTGATGATGGTAAGAAAGCAATTTTGGAATTATTCAAGGTATATCATTCCATGCAAGGCAACGAAAAGATGATAACACCGGATTTATTTCTTTAACGCTGCCGCATAGGTTTCCAGGCATCTTTTCCTGGCCACTTCATGTACCACTATAGGCCGGACATAGGTGAGTTCTTCAAACTCAGGCACCCATTGCCGGATGTATTTCAGCTCCGGATCAAATTTCTGTGTTTGCAGGTAGGGATTAAATACCCTGAAATACGGAGCCGCATCACAGCCGCTGCCTGCCGCCCATTGCCATCCGCCATTATTGGCCGCCAGGTCAAAATCAAGGAGCTTGCGTGCAAAATAACCTTCGCCCCATCGCCAGTCGATCAGGAGATGTTTGGTCAGAAAGGAGGCCACGATCATCCGGACCCGGTTATGCATAAAGCCCGTGGCATTGAGTTCCCGCATACCCGCATCCACAATGGGATAACCGGTCTGTCCTTTACACCAGGCGTCAAATTCGTTTTCATTATTTCTCCACCGGATCTTGTCATACTCCGGTTTAAAGGAATGCCCCACGACCCCTGGAAAATGCCAGAGGATCATGTGATAAAAATCCCGCCAGATCAATTCATTTAAAAAAGTTTCATTCAGCACAGCAGCTTCACGGGCCAATTCGCGGATACTGATGGTGCCAAAACGCAGGTGCACACTTAAACGGGATGTTCCCGGCAGGGAGGGAATATCCCGTTGTTCCTTATACCGGCTGATGACTTCTTTCTTCCAGCTGTTGGCCGGGAAAGGAAGCCCCCTGGCGGTAAAACCCATTGATACGAGGGAAGGAATGGTTTTAGCTGGTTGCTGAAAGAAGTGTTTGAA
>CAZLRY010000163.1:6021-7183 GCA_964561675.1 uncultured Chitinophaga sp. | reverse complement strand
TTTCATCCAGCCCGAACTTGGTTTCTTCTTTTGCAATATAAACCTGCAGCAGGCAATCGATCACTTTGTCCTGTTTCAACGCCTGTTTATTGATTTCCTGTAACAGTTTCAGACTATCCACCCCATGCACCAGGTGGACAAAGGGGGCTATAAATTTTACTTTATTGGATTGCAGATGGCCGATAAAATGCCAGCGTATATCGGCCGGTAATTGCGCCGCTTTATCCACCAGTTCCTGTACATAGTTCTCTCCGAAATCCCGTTGCCCGAGTTCATACAATTCCAATATATCAGCAGCGGGTTTGGTCTTGGAAACTGCCACGAGCGTAACCCCATTGCCTTTTAGTTCATCGCTGATTGCCTTGAAAACTTCTTTATTTACTGCCATAGTGATAGCCGGTTCATGCAAAGGTATTGGAATAAAAAAAACCGCTTGCCAGGCAAACGGTTTCAACCTTATATTTTTTCTGTTATTTGAGAATACTCCGGCTTATCACGATCCGCTGCACCTCACTGGTACCCTCATAAATCTGGGTAATCTTGGCGTCCCGCATCAGTCGTTCCACATGGTATTCTTTTACAAATCCATATCCGCCATGTACCTGTACTGCTTCGGTGGTGGTCCACATCGCTGTTTCTGACGCATAGACTTTTGCCATAGAGGAACTGAGGGTGTAATCGATTCCATTATCTTTTTCCCAGGCAGCTTTGAGGCATAAGAGCCGGGCCGCTTCAATCTTTGTCGCCATATCCGCCAGCTTAAACGCAATAGCCTGGTGGTTCATGATCTCGGTGCCAAAAGCCTTTCTCGTCTTCGAGTACTCCCGGGCAAGCTCATAGGCGCCACTGGCAATACCCAGGGCCTGGGAAGCGATACCGATTCGGCCACCAGCCAGGGTTTTCATGGCAAACTTAAAACCAAAGCCATCTTCTCCCACCCTGTTTTCCTTGGGCACTTTTACATCATTAAACATCACCGTATGGGTGTCTGAACCGCGGATACCAAGCTTATTTTCCTTAGCGGCCACTACCACGCCGGGCCAGTTTTTCTCCACGATCAGGCAGTTGATACCTCTTGAACCCTTAGAAGGATCCGTTTGAGCAATCACCAGGTAAACAGAAGCGGTACCTCCGTTGGTAATCCAGTTCTTGGTACCATTTA
>CAZLRY010000163.1:1769-5921 GCA_964561675.1 uncultured Chitinophaga sp. | reverse complement strand
TCCCGGGCAGCCTGCTGAATCATCAATTGTTCCTCAGTGAGTTGGAATTGCATATATAAATCAATTTTAATAGCCTAACAACTGTTAGGCTGCAAAGATAGGGTCCTGCACCGTTTTTCAAAGAAACAGGCCGGGGATTTGTCTTCATTTTATGCCCGTATTTTAAACAGAATTAAGGCGTTAGTAAAATTGGCCTAACTTTGCATCGCAAACAATAACCATGAAAAAAATACATATTATTCTGTTGGTTCTGATTGCCGGTTCTATCGGTATTCTGCTGACTTTTTTAAAGACCACCAGTACGTACGATAACATTGAAACAGCGATGTCCAAACCGGGTAAATTCGTACACCTGATGGCACAGTTGGATAAAACACAACCAATTGAATATGATGCCATTAAAAACCCCAACTACTTAAGTTTTACGGCCAAGGATTCAACCGGAAAATCCGTAAAAGTGGTTTACCATAATGCCAAACCGGAGAACCTTGAATTAAGTGATAAGCTGGTATTAAAAGGAAAGTACCAGGACGGTCTTTTTGATTGTAAGGATATCCAGACCAAATGCCCTTCCAAGTATAAAGATGAACAGGCAAAAGGGGGCACACATCCGGGCAATGTACCCGCAAAATAAACCCGATTTCAGGGAATAAATTCAACACCGATCCATGGACTATATTGGCGAAAATCGTTTACCCGGACAGTTAGGTCATTTTTTTATTGTGCTGTCCATGATGGCCTCCCTGCTGGCAGTGGTGGCTTATTTTTTATCTGCCCAATCAAAAATTCCTGAACAAAGCCGGTCCTGGAAGAAACTGGGACGAATCGCTTTTCTCACCCAGGTCTTTTCCATTTTTGCGATTTTCAGTATTCTCTTTTATATCATTCACAATCACCTGTTCGAATATCATTATGCCTGGAAGCATAGCAGTCTGTCACTGGAATTTAAATACCTGCTGGCTTGTTTCTGGGAAGGTCAGGAAGGTAGTTTCCTTTTATGGACCCTTTGCCATAGTATACTGGGAGCGATCCTGATCAAACGAAGCGGAGAATGGGAAGCCCCGGTGATGTCTGTGCTCAGCCTGGTCCAGTTTGCGCTCGGCACCATGGTAGCCGGAATTTATATTTTTGGCTGGAAAATGGGCTCCAACCCGTTTATTCTTTTACGCGACAGTGGAATTTTCGACAATGCACCGGGTATGCATGTGAACTTTGATTTGTCTCAACCGGTACGTCCGGATTATATGAATACCATCAAAGACGGGAATGACCTGAATCCGTTGTTGCAGAATTACTGGATGGTGATCCATCCCCCCGTATTGTTTATGGGATTTGCGTCCACTACCATTCCTTTCGCTTTTGCCATAGCAGGTCTCTGGAAAAAGAAATTTGGCGAATGGACCAAACCCGCCCTGCCCTGGGCCCTGTTTTCTGCAGCCGTGTTTGGCGTTGGTATTATGATGGGCGGACAATGGGCCTATGAGTCACTTACCTTCGGCGGTTACTGGGCATGGGATCCGGTGGAAAATGCATCACTGGTGCCGTGGATGATCATGGTATCCGGAATACATACCTTGCTGATCTTCCGCCATAGCGGGCATTCACTCAAAGCCACTTATCTGTTTTTCATTTTATCATTTGCTTTTGTACTCTACTCCACCTTCCTGACCCGTAGCGGGATCCTGGGAGAAGCCTCCGTACATGCATTTACGGACCTGGGCATGAACGTACAGTTACTGACTTTTCTTCTTGGCTTTGTCATCCCGCCACTTGCATTCTTTTTCTACCGGTTAAAGGAAATTCCCAGTGTGAAACAGGAAGAGAATATTTCATCCCGTGAGTTCTGGATGTTTATTGGTTCATTGGTCTTTTTCCTTTCCGCGATCGTGATCATATTCCAAACCTCCACACCGGTACTGAATAAAGTATTGGGTACTTCAATTGCCCCTCCGGATGATGCCGAATTCGCTTACAACAGCATACAGGTCTATGTGGCGATTATTGTTGCCCTGCTAACCGCTGTTTCTCAATACCTGAAATATAAAGACACCAGCCGCTCCTATTTCTGGAAGAAAATGCTGATTCCTGTCCTGATCACTTTATTTCTTGGCGGTCTCTTTGTGATTTTTGGCGAAATCAATTACGACAAAAAAGGGCCGGTTTTCCAGGGTGCTCTCTGGATGGCCGTTATCAGCAGTATCTATACAATTGTAGCCAATGCGGCTTATATATGGCTGGGAATAAAAGGAAGCCTGAAACTTTCAGGCGGGTCAATTGCACACGTAGGTTTTGGAATGGTTTTATTAGGAATTCTGATCTCCTCCTCCAATAAGGAAATCTTGTCGAATAATATCGGGGGTATCCCAGCGCCGCTCGCCGAGGGTGAAGATCCAAGAGAAAACCTGACCCTGGTAAAAGATATGACCGCGAATATGGGTCGTTACTCCCTGACCTACCTGGGGGATTCCGCCCACCCGAAAAAACAACTCTGGTTTTACAAAATCCGGGTAAAAAGCAATGATGGCAAAGAGGATTTTGTACTGAGCCCGAACGCCTTTGTTAATTATAAGGGAAATGAAGGGCTGATGGCGAATCCGGATTCACGTCATTACTGGGATCATGACGTGTTCACTTATATCACTTCCATTCCCAACCCGGAGGCTAAAAAGGATACGGCCAGCTTCAAGCCCTATGTGCGGAAAGCCGGTGATACCATTTTTTACAGTAAAGGTTTTATCACCCTGAATAGCCCCGTCCGCCGCGACAGCGTACCTCGGGAACTTTTTGGCGAAGGCGGTTACCTGACCGAACTCCCCCTGGTGGTTCATGCCAAAACAGGGTCAAATTACACGCTGACCAGCCGGCTGGCGAATGCACAAAACGGCATTTTTGCCATTCCTGACACTCTTCATGCAGAAGGCCTGATCATTCAGTTACAACAGGTAAATCCGGATAAATCCGTTGAAGTTGGCGTAAAAGAATCAGATGCTTTGCTTAAATACGTGACACTCAAAGCCTACCGGTTCCCATTCATATTATTATTGTGGGCAGGTGTTTATATTACGGCTATGGGCATATTGATCTCGATGGTCCGCCGGATTCAACTTAACCGGAAAAAGAAGGCCGGGGAAGAAATTTAAGATTATTGAAACAGCGCCGGGCCTGGTTTTACTGTCTTTTCGGAAATATCGTTTCTGTTTTCTAACTTTAAAGAAGCATGCGTGCCCGATTTTTCCATACCATCTCCTTACCAGCCCTGTTAGTTTTGATGCTGACAATTGGTACCACTGTCAACGCGCAGGTGGTATTGCCTGAACCGGCTGTTGATTCCACCGATTGGGCATTGGAATACATGAAAGAACAACGGAAGAAATGGGGGCCGAATGATACCATCATCCTTCCCGCCATCTGGTACCAGTCGGAAATTGTGAATTATAAGGAAATGGAAATGGCCTGGGTGTCTAACCTCTCCCCGGAAAAATTACAGAAGTATATCCAGGAATGGACCCGGCTCCGCAATGCGGTTTATGTCACATACCCCTACGCCCGGATTGCCGGCGGCACTATTAATGAAATCAATGCAACGCTGACTGGGATCACGTCAAAAAAAGAAAGAAAATCCGTTATCAAATCACGGGAAAAGGAATTGAAGTCCGAGTTCACAGAACCGTTGTCCAACCTTTCGGTCTACCAGGGCAAAATCCTCATGAAACTTATTAACCGGCAGACCGGGAATAATTGCTATGAAATCATCAAAGAATATAAAGGTGGTTTTAATGCCCGGTTTTACCAGACGATTGCCTTCTTTGTGGGAGGTAACCTGAAACAACAATGGAACCTGAAGGAAAATAAAATGGACCGGGATATAGAAAATATTGTCCGGGAAATTGATGGCAGCTGGTATGGCAACCAATACAGAGCCCGTTAAGCCCGCCTTTCTAAAAAAGCGACTCTCCTCCGAAACAAATATCTTTGCCGGGTTTAAAACCAACCATAAGTATGAAAGTGGATATTCTGGCCATTGGCGTTCATCCGGATGATGTGGAACTGGGCTGTTCAGGCACCCTGATCAATGAAGTAAAGTCTGGAAAAAAAGTAGCGATCCTGGATCTTACCCAGGGGGAACTCGGCACAAGAGGTACCGTCGAAACC
>CAZLRY010000163.1:0-1669 GCA_964561675.1 uncultured Chitinophaga sp. | reverse complement strand
CAGGAAGGTCCGCAAACCTATATCTCTAAACCAGGCTTCCTGGAAGCCGTGGTAGCCCGGGCACGGATGTTTGGAAAACGGATTGGAGTGGATTATGCAGAAGGCTTTCTGAGTGAGAAAAAACTGGGGCTCCGTGACCTCGGTGCGCTCATCCAAAACGAAACATAAGTCACAAATTTGCAATACTTTAACTAGAAATGATTCTCCTCATGTAGTGGATAGTTTTTAACGAAATATGGGCTTTAAGGGTTACCTTTACCTATCGAAACAAGCATTAATAATGAATTTTCCAAAATTTTCAGGTAGCGCACAGACTTTTCACGCAGAACTCAAGAAAAGAATCAACGACTATTTTAACGAAGCCGGTAAATCGTATACCGGTAATTTTCAACTCTATTTTAAAGCCGTAGTGCTGGTAATCGCCTATGTGGCAGTATATACCCATCTGGTGTTTTTCACACCGGCCACCTGGCTGGCACTCACAGAATGTGTGGTGCTGGGCGGACTAACTGCAGCCATTGGTTTCAATATCATGCATGATGGCATGCATGGTAGTTTCAGCCGGAAAAAATGGGTCAATTATGTGGCCGGACTTTCGCTGAACTTCCTTGGAGCCAATAACTTCATGTGGAAGACCAAGCACAATATCATCCACCATACGTATACAAATATCGAAGGACTGGATGATGATATCGAAGCGCGCCCCCTGCTCCGTCTTTGTGACACACAGAAATATTATAAGATTCACCGCTTCCAGCACTGGTATTTCTGGGCTGCGTATTCATTGCTCTATATCTGGTGGGTTTTTGTAACCGACTATAAAAAGTATTTCCGTAAAAAGATTGGCGAAGTACCACTGAAACCGATGAGTGCCTGGGATCATATCTCTTTCTGGGGATTTAAAGTATTGAATATTTTCATTTTCGTAGTGATCCCCATTACACAACTTGGCTTTACTTCCTGGCTGATCGGCTACCTTGTATTTGGGTTATTTGCCGGCTTTGTCCTGAGTATTGTATTCCAGCTGGCCCATACCGTAGAACATACCCATTTCCCACATGCGGATGATCATAACCGGATGGAAGATGAATGGGCGATTCACCAGTTAAAAACGACAGCCAATTTTGCCACTAATAATAAAGTGATTTCCTGGCTGGTGGGCGGTTTGAATTTCCAGGTTGAACACCACCTGTTCCCTAAGATCTCGCACGTGCATTATCCTGCTATCAGCAAAATCATTAAGAAAGCCTGTGAGGACTTTGGTGTAACGTATATCGAATACCCCAAAATGCGGCTGGCTCTTGCCTCACATGTACATCACCTGAAGAATCTTAGCCGAAAATAAAATACTGAATCCCGCGGAAGCGGGATTTTTTTTGTCCCGCAAAGATTTAAAAGACAACCCGATAGTAGAAAAATCTTACCCGGTTTGTAAATTACAATTGAAATGTTTACAGTTCCTGACCTGTAGTTCAAACAATTTCTTTAAGACTATCTTCTTTGCTTTGCGGGCGAATCCTACAGTTGCGGGATTTTTTTTTGTCCCGCAAAGAATTAAAAGACAATCGTATACCAGAAATATCTTATCCAGATCGAAAGACCCATTCTTCCAGATCAGGAGTAAATCGGCCTCTTTACGTCTGTCTTCTTTGCTTTGCGGGAAAAAAAC
>CAZLRY010000162.1:0-7198 GCA_964561675.1 uncultured Chitinophaga sp. | reverse complement strand
TCATCAGGTCCGCCCGCTCCGCCCCATCAGAAGCATAACTGACATATGATTTAGCCTTTTCATTCAGCGAATCACTGTATTTTTTCAGCAACAGATCCATAAACGACTTTACCATCCGCACCGGTTCACGCATATCGTGTGAAACAGAGTAAGCAAACAATTCGAATGAATCCCTGGACTGTTGTAACTGTGTCTTTAATAATGCTATTTCTTCATCCTTATCCATAGAATAATTTTTTAGTAGTGTTGACCTTTTTGATTTCATCCGCACTCCGGATTGCTCCATCAATCCTTAATCGACCGGATGGTAAAGTAAAATGTACTGCCTATGCCCGGTTCAGATTCCACCCAAACCTTACCTCCCAGATTCTCCACAATTTTTTTAACCACTGCCAGGCCGATACCAGTACCCTCGTACTGGTCTTTCGGGTGCAGTCGTTGAAATATGACAAAGATCTTCTGCAGGTACTCTTTTTCGATACCAATTCCATTATCACTAATGGCAATTTCCCAATTTTCCTCCACTGGCCTGGCAGCTATACGTATTACGGGTGGCGTATCCGGCCTCCGGTATTTAAGTGCATTGCTTACCAGGTTATTCATAAGCTGAACCACTGGTGCCATATAATTAAAAATCACCGGCAGCTCCGCAACTTCAACGACGGCCCCGGATTCGTTGATATCAGTCTGGTGCAACAGGCGTATTTCCTCAACCACCAGATTCAGGTCAATTTCCTCGATAGCTGCATTGCCTTTTCCCACTCTTGAGTATTGCAGGAGGCCCAGGATATTCTGTCGCATACGGTTGGCTCCATCAACCGCAAAATCTATATACCGGCGACCCCCGTCATCCAGCCGGATGGCGTAGCGATCATCCAGTTTGGTCAAAAAACTGGTAATCATACGTAAAGGTTCCTGCAGGTCATGTGACGCCACATAGGCAAATTGTTCAAGTTCTGCATTGGAGATCATCAGTTCCCTCGCCTGACTCACCAGGTCCTCATTCAGTTTCTTCTCTGCAGCACTACTCTGGGAACGTTGGATGGCAGAAGATAAACTGGAGCAAAGGCTGCGCATGAAAAAGATTTCGCCATCAGCCCAACGTCTTTCATACGTGCATTCCTCCACGCCCACTACACCTTCGAGGACTGAACCGTTAAACACCGGCAGGAATAAAACAGAGCTGATGCCTGACTGTACAAGCACCTGACGAAGGGTATTATCCGGCAACTCGCTGAGTACGGCCGCGTAATGCTGATCCGACATTAACACATCCCGTACTTCAGGAAACAGGTCAATGGGCATCAATGGTGCATCCACCGGATCAATCTGGGGCTGATCCTGTCCCTTAAGCCAGCCCATCCGTTGACGGAATATGGGTTGCCCGGTTTCTTTATCCTTATAAATTTCTTTGAAAAAAATCTGATCGGCATTCATGGTATACCTGGCCAGGTCAAAAGAATTCCGGACTCCATCCAGCCAATCTTCATTGCTCAGGAAAATCTGCGCCACCGTAGCAATGGCGGATAAATAACGGGTTCGTTGCTGCAATTCAATTTCGCCCAGTTTCCTTTCATGAATATCCTGAAAACTGCCATAGAGCCTGACACAAGTTCCATGTAAAAACTCGGGTGTACCAATCACTCTTACCCATCGCTCATTTCCACGGGCTGTCACATGCAACAATTCCAGGTCATATGACTCCCCCAGTTCTAATGCCCGGTTCACACATGCTGTTAACCGGAGTTTATCCGTTTCCCGGTAAAACTGATAGACGCCTTCCAAACCGGGCTGGTAATCCACTGGCACTTCATGAATTTCCCGGGTCACTTCTGACCAGTTAATCTGACCGGTAGCTATATCCAATTCCCAGGCACCTATCCTTGCCAGGTTGGTGGCGTCTCCTAATAAACGCAGCAATTCTTTCTGCCGGGTAATATCTTTTGCTACGGAAAAAATCAGGCTTTCCGCTTGTAATGGCTGGTACGTCCAGGAAAGCCAGACCTGTTTACCGGATTTTGAAATATAACAATTCTCAAAATAGCCGGGCTCGGTTAACTCAGGCAGACTATTTTTCACTTCATTCGTTGACTGCACAAAATCAGGATGAATAAAATCCAGGTAGGGCCTGCTCAGCAATTCCTCTATTGTATACCCCAGTATATTGGAGGCTGCCGGGTTAAGCCGTTTAAAGTAGCCGTCAAAACCTGATACCGCAATAATATCAGGCGCCGTGTTGAATATAATACTCAGTTCATTTTCGAGCTGCTTCCGTTTGACCTCTGAACCAAGTTCTGATTCCAGCCCCCTGAACAACTGTTCAAACTCATATAAATGGGCTGCACTCTTATCTGTCAGGACAGTTAATACCCCTATCAATTCTTCCCTATATAAAAGGGGAATCCCCACGGCAGATTTAAAGCCGGCTTTTTGTACGCCTTCCCTTCGCCGGAGGGTTGGATGCTGATCGAAATCATCCACGATAACCAGTTCTTTCCTGTTCCAGATTTCTTTAAGCAAGCCACCATCAGGTGTCAGTGTATTCAGTGTTTTGTTCTCTGTAAAATAGTCCCTTGCTTCCTTGGTTGATCCAAAATTCGCCACCAGGTTAAAATGTCTTTTATCCGGGGAAAGCAACCAGGTTTCAGCTGCTGTAAAATCACCAAACGCTACCAGTTTTTTCAACACGATCCCCAAAGCGGGAATCAGCTTTTCATTCTTTTTGAAAGTACTACTGACAATTTCCATCAGCCGGAGCTGCCGTTGCTGCCGGAACTGTTGGGTAATATCACGCTGTATAGCAAAAAAATGGGTTTGTTTTCCATTTTCATCAATCACGGGCTTCACGGCCATCTCCACCCGGAATTCATCGCCGCTTTTGGTATAGTTAATTGTATTCAGCACACAAGGCTCCCCTCTCTTTAATGCCAGTTTCAACCGGCTCAGTTCTGCCCAATCTGATTTAGGCCCTTGTAAAATCCGGGGTGTTTTATGAATCACCTCTTCCGGTGTATAACCGGTCATACGGGTAAAAGCGTCATTGACATATATTATTTCAGGACCAGTATCATCCAGGTTTTCCGCACGGGTAATCAATACCGCATCACTAGTATTCGTCACCACGCTTTCAAACAATTCAAGCCTTTGCTCTTCTTCCTTCTTTATAGTAATATCCCGGATGGCACCAACGATCCGGATGGGCTTTCCCCGTTTATCCCGGATGATGTAGGCGCGGTCAGATACAAAGGCCAATCGCTGATCGGCCCTGATTACCCGGTATTCATTTTCCCACCTGTTTTCTTTACCGGCCAATACCTTTGCCACTGTTTCCTCAATCAACGGCCGGTCATCCGGATGGGTATACGACAACCATACATTCAGGTTCCAACGTTCTTCTGTAAGCGCTTCTCCGATTATACCCGTAAATCCTTCTCCACAAAACGTTTTATTGGTGACCAGGTTCCAGTCCCAGATCGCATCCGAAGTGGCTTTCGTTATAAATTCAAATCGTTCAGAACTGATCTGAAGTTTTTTCTCTTTTTCATGTGACTCGATAAGGATGGATATTAAGGCCCCTGCCCTGTTAAAAATTTCCAGTTCAAGAGAACTGGGTTTCCTGGGCGTTCCATAGTAATTTGCAAAAGTTGCCACCACCTCCCCTTGTGGATTAAACAGTGGATTAGACCAGCACGCTTTTAACCCGACAGAAAGGGCCAGCTTCTTATACTTCTCCCATAATGGATCTGTACTGATATCAGAAACAATCACCTGTTTCCCATTGAAAGCCGCTGTACCACAGGATCCTTCAGCGGGGCCAATCGCCAACCCATCGATTGCTTTCAGATACAACGATGGAAGTGTTGGGGACACCCAATTATAAACATGTCCTTCGCTGATATGTAATATTGAGGCATGCAATCCCGGGATCAGTTTTTCCAGACCATTCAGGTAGTTTTCAAGAACAACGCTGAGTTCTTCTGTCCCCTCCATTGACTTTTCTATCACTGTTCGTTCCAGTAAATCCAGGTTTGTCTGAATAATTTTTTCTGAAATGTCATTTGCCAGAACAAGTATACAGTCCCTGTCCCCGAAACGAATCTGTTCCCTTTTAATATCCACTTGCTTTAGCGTTCCATCTTTATTCCTGTGTAACTGGTGACCAGGAATTAGACGAACGGAGGCAGTCCGCCTCTTTTTCCGTTTAAGACTTAATGGTTCCGGTTGTTCTGCCGGGCAAATATCATAGTTTGTCAAATACAAAAGTTCCTCCCTGGTATACCCGTACAGTTCTACCATCCGCTGATTCACATCCAGAATCTTTAATGTGTTTACGTCATAGATGTAGCTGGGTAGCGGACTGGCTTCAAAAAGATCCCGGTACTTTGATTCGGAGTCGGAAATCTCACGTTCAGCCTTTTTTCGTTTTGAAATATCCTGTACCGTACCATACAAACGTATTACCCGGCCTGCTTTATTCTTTTCACTGTACCCGTATTCCTCTATATATTTTTTTTCACCAGCCGGTGTAACGATACAATATTCCATTTTGAATGGCTGGCCTTCATTCCTGGCCTTCCACATCAATGCCTCCACTCTCTTCCGGTCAGCCGGCACCACCAGGTTGAAAAAAGAACCAAACGCCTCCTGTAATTTCGTATCCTCCACGCCGAAAATCTGATAGATCGACTCTGACCAGTAACTTTTTTTGTTCACCAGGTCGTAATTCCAGTTACCCAGCAGGGCGAGATCCTGAGCTTCCTTCAGCATCCGCTCACTCAGTCTCGATTTAGTCTTTATCAGCACCTGGCTGATGTATAAAATGAGGTTGTCTGCAATACTATTCAGCAGGGATCTTTCATACTTCAGGAATGGCCCCTCATCTGCATCAGGCATTTGTTTTTTATAATAAACAATAATCGCGAACTCATGGCTGTCTTTTGCCAACCGGGTTACATCCTGGCTCCAACGACTTTTTCTAAAGCCCGCTGACCTGAATTCCATACGGCCATATCGTATAGCGCAACAGGTGTATTCCGGGTACTGCCAGCCAGGAGGAATCAACCGTACAGCACCTTGTAACAACTCCTCCAGTTCCGGCTCAGCGGCTGCCAGTTTTGTAATACTGTACAGGCAGGTTTGTTCCTTGATCCTTTCATTCAGGTCATGCAATACGTTGTCTAACTTCAGCTGCTTTTGTTGCTGTTGACGAGCGGTATACTGTTTTTCCAGACGTATAAAATCTCCCTGTAAATAAGCCCGGTAACCAGGCGGGGGCATGTATAGTGTATTCCGGACCGCCTTTATATTGTCTTTCGCTTCTTTTAATTTAATATCAAATCCGGTCAGCCAGACGGTTAATTTACTACTCAGTGTATTGGTAAGTGAATGGGTAAATAATATTGAAGCTCCGGGTTGAAGAAGAAGAGGAGTTAATAACTGCCGGAGAACAGTCAGGCTTTTTCCAGGAAATCCAAAAGTGAAAGTACCGGAAGCTTTCTTTACGACTTTTTTCAGCTGGAGGGATGCTGCCATTCCGGATGACTTACTGTTCGCCATAGTGTTCTTACATTCATTATGCAGTATGAAACTGCTTGTTTTACAGCAGACTTTACATCCCAGACCTTACTGACAATACCGACAAGGTAAGTCAGCTGGTCTGTTCACGCCCTAACGTATATCAGCTGATCTGATGACAATTATCGTATTGAAGGCAGGTAGTCAACGGGGACATTACGTCGGGCATGAGCGCTTTACTCTGTTGATCTGTTCAGGGGTATAGTCACCAGCACCTGGCATCCTTTTCCCGGTTCAGATATGATAACGGCTTTCCCTCCAAACAACTCCGCTCTTCTCTTCATATTGGCAACACCTATTCCTCTTTTAACTCTTAACATATCAAACCCTATCCCATTATCACTGATCTGCATATTAAGAAAATCGTGTTCCAGATCCACACATATATCCACTTTGGATGCACTGGCGTATTTCTGGATATTCCGGAGTTGTTCCTGTAAGATCCGGTAAAGGTTTAACTGCAGATCATGGCCCAGTTCCAGGGCATGCACCTGTTCGCTTACTACACAATCAATCTGCATTTCATCCCCGATGGAAAAATCACTGATCAGCCGTTCCATTGATTCTTCCAGGCTGGATTCATCAAAAAAAGCGGGTGCCAGCCGATGAGAAAGGTTTCGGATTTCCCGGATCGCCAGCCCCGTATTCCCTTTTGCCTGCTCGAGCAGATTGACCGTTTCCTGTTGTAATTCGGGTTCCAGCATACTCATATACATCTGGGAGGAGGCCAGTATCTGGCATACGTTATCATGGAGTTCACTTCCTATTTCATAACGTTCATCTTCCTGTGTTTTTATAATAGCCCGGGTCATTTTCTTTTCAAAAAGAAGTTTCTCGGTAATATCGATCGCAATAACAGAGCGCAGGTATTTTCCCTCCAGGTTTATACTGGTGCCGTAGAGCTCCACATATACCATTTCTCCTGACTTCTTACGGAAGCGTAATAATTCTGCATGTGAGTTGGACGTGTCCATCAGTACTTCTTCTGCCATGTGCTTTGCCATGGCTACATCATCGGTATAGACCAGATCAAGTACACTCATTCCCTGCATTTCGTCTTCTGTATAGCCGAAGAAAACAGTGGCTGCTTTGTTGACCTGCACCATTTTTGTAGTAGCCGGATCATACACATACATTGGTTGCGGACTTTGGTGGAACAGGGTGCTGAACCGTTCTTCCGACTCTTTCAGTTGTTTGTAAATTTTCTTTCGTTCTATGGAGTAGATAATGCTTTTGTACAGGACATCAGATGTAAGATCATCCTTTACCAGGTAATCGGATACCCCGAAACTGATCGAACGGATACTGAAATCGATATCGGCGTTTCCGGTCAGTACGATCACCGGCAGGTTCCCGGCCATGGCCAGAATTTCCATTACTAATTCTGTGCCGCTTTTATCCGGCAGGGTCAGGTCAAGGAGGATCACATCCAGCGACTGTGCCTTCGACGTCAGCAATCCGGTGGCTGTTTTAAAATCAGGCGCGTGATAAACGGTACAGGAAGAAATCCGTTCTTCCAGAAATTCGGTAACAAGCACATAATCCCCGGGATTATCTTCAATGGCCAGAATACTATAAGGGTGTTTATCAACAGTCATGAATTGGTGGAGAATTTCTATCCTGT
>CAZLRY010000161.1:2179-7202 GCA_964561675.1 uncultured Chitinophaga sp. | reverse complement strand
TATATGGATGCCGATTTATCCGTCAGCCTTGAAGAAATAGACCGGTTGTTTGAACTTTTCCATACAGCCCAAAAAAGATTTATCCTGGGAAGTCGCGTAAAAAAAATCGGCGCACGTATTACCCGGAATGAATGGAGGCACTTTTACAGCCGGATTATCGCAACCATCGTCGGTTCCATCATCCGGCTGGATGTGTACGATACCCAATGCAGCGCCAAACTTTTCAGGCAGGATACGATTGAAACCGCTTTTAGTAACCCATTCAGAACAAAATGGCTGTTTGATGTGGAGATCATCTGCCGGCTTTACAATGCGTATGGCCCCCTGAATGATAACGGATTGGAAGAACCCTTGCTGGAATGGACAGAAAGAAAAGGCTCCAAACTCCGCTGGTACAGCATTTTCAGGGTGATCCGTGAAGTTTTTATTCTTAAGAAATACTATACCGGCCGATGAATACCTCCTGGCTAAATAGAAAATACCAGGACTACCTGTTTATTATCATACTGGCCCTGCTGGCTTACTGGCCCGTTTCCTTTATGCTGTTCAGCGTTAAGAACGACGCGATCAACTATTTCCTGGCGATGCGGTATAATACCAGCGAAGCCATTCAATCCGGTCATTTCCCGCTCTGGTCTCCCTATATTAATCTCGGCTATCCGCTCCATGGTGATATGCAATCCGGCACCTGGAATCCCGTGGTATTGGTGATGAGCCTTATACGTAAATATGATATTTACTGGCTGCAACTGGAAACCATCCTCACGGTGATCATTGCGGGTTTCAGCTTTTATAAACTACTGAATCATTTCAACCTTAAACGGGTGATCCTGCTGACAGGAAGTGCCGCCTATATGCTGAATGGTTATATTACTGATTCGGGGCAGTTCCTGAACTGGCTCTATGCAGCCGCTTATCTGCCCCTGGTCATGCTATACGCAATCCGGAGTTTTGAAAAGTTCAGCGCACGGGATGCATTTCTCCTCGGACTTAGTTTTTCCCTGATGTTATTATCGGCCTATCCTGCCGATTTTATTTTACTGGGATATG
The DNA here is from genome assembly GCA_964561675.1 of uncultured Chitinophaga sp. Lineage (GTDB taxonomy): Bacteria > Bacteroidota > Bacteroidia > Chitinophagales > Chitinophagaceae > JJ008. The sequence continues at coordinate 6,152 of CAZLRY010000161.1, read as the reverse complement.
TACTACTGGCCTATTTTATTTTTTCCGTTATCCGGTATAGCAACGAATCAGGCTGGATCAAAAGCCTGATTCGTTGCCTGAAACCAGCCCTGATTGCCGGACTGAGTTTTTGCCTGATCTGCTTACCTGCCATACTTTCCTATCTGCCCTTTCTTGCATCGATCCGGCGCGGAAATGGAGTGGCCCTTGATGTGGCCCTCTCCAATTCACAATCACCTGTAAATTTTTTATCGGTGCTGACCCCCTGGCCAACACTACGGCTTGACTGGGAGCAATATACTGATCCCCTTATCCGTAATTGCTATATCGGGTTGATTCCCCTGGTATTTCTTATTGCTTTTATCCGGCTGCGCGGTAAAAAAACTTTTCTACAGTATTTTCTGTCAGGCACCCTTATTTTCTTTTTGCTGTTCAGCCTGGGAAAAGCCGGAGGTCTCCGTGTACTCACTTATTATACCCTGCCGCTGATGGACAGCTTCCGTCATCCGGCAAATGCAAAACTGTTTTTTTTATTCGCTGCCCAGTTACTGGCCTTCCTGGCAATTGACAAATACCTGAAAGACCCGTTGCCTTACCAATCGGCAGTTTTCAGAACGACAAACATATTGCTAATAATAACCGGTCTCTTATTGATTACCGGATTAGTGAAAAGCCGGTTACTCCTGCTGACAACAGCAATTGTTAAAGGCAGCGACCGGACAGCACTGAAAAATTTTTATGACTCGATCCGTTTTTCTGATTTTCTTTTTCTGAATGCGGCTCTCGCCTTTACAACGCTCCTTGTTTTAAGGTGGGTGTTAAAAAAACACAAGCTGCAACGATTTCTGCTGCCAGTTCTCTGTGCTGAAATGATCCTCATCGCACAGTTTATGATTCCGCTGACTTATTTCAGGACCTATTCGCCGCAATCAGTACAACAACTACTCAATGCGCAACCGGCAGGCTACCCGATACCCGACAGCCAGGCTTCCCTGCAGGAACTATCGGCAGACGGCATGCGCTATTTTAATGAAATCGGTTGCCTCAATCCGTTTAATAAAAAACCAGGCCGATCCGATTATATTATCACCCCGGCGAATTTATCCTGGCAACTTGATTTCTGGGAAGACACTGTATTCCGGGAAAAAATTCTTCAGTATCCGTTTTTTTATATAGCCGATACGGTTTACGCTATTCAGGATAAAAACAGCTTTTTATCGGATTCAACAACGGGAAAATTTGCCCTGGCCGATCTTAGCTCAACAGTCCCGCAAACGCCCCGGGCACAACAAACAGCTAAAGCCTCCATCACTTCGTTCGGGCCAGCTAAAATTCAGTTTGCTGTCAGGTCTGCCAGTCCATCCTTCCTTGTTTTACAGCAGAATCATTACCCGAACTGGGAAGTCAGGATCAATGGCCAGAAAGCAGAAATACGGCCAGCCAACCATGCATTTATGGGTGTGCTGATTCCGGCTGGCGACCAGGTGGTGGAATTCCGCTATAAAGCAACCTTCATTTTATACTTGGCGATCGGCTCACTCCTCTTTACTATTGCCGGTTTAGTGTATTTTAGCCGAAGGAAAAAAAATACCAGTGAACAGAAAACTGACTAATACAATCCGCTTCATCATGGATGAAGGAATTCCGGCCTTTATCCGGGACAGTCGCTGGTTTATGTACCCCTTATTCTGGTACTGGTTCAAGGGAAAGAATCTCTCCACCTATATGGATTTTAAAAAAATCGCCTGGGGTTTAACGGAGGATGAATTCAACGGAATTTACCGCGAACTGGATTGCCGGGCTACGGACCGGCCAACAGATCTTAATGAAAAATGTATACAACGGATGCTAAGCAAGCTTCATCCCGAAGCGAAAACACTGCTTGATGTGGGATGTGGAAGAGGGCACTGGCTCACCCTGGTTGGCAACGCCCGGAAAGAACTCCAGTTAACCGGCTGTGATGTTTTTGAAGAAGAAACGGTTAAAAAAGAATTTACATTCAGGAAAGGTTCCATTTACCGGCTGCCATTTGAAGACCAGGCTTTTGACATTGTTACCTGTCATCACACAATTGAGCATTTACCCGATTTAGAGAAAGCTATTTCGGAATTAAAAAGAGTAACCCGGAAGCAGTTGATTATTGTCACACCCAGGCAACGCTACTATTACTATACACTGGACCTTCACCTGCATTTCTTCCCGGAGAAAGAGTACCTGCAACAGGTAACCGGAACGACCAGTGCGGATTGTGTGGAATGTGACGGGGACTGGTGCCTGATCGCCAATACCTGACTCACTTAATGGTTTTATCTTTCAAGGCAGCCGCCACTGCTGTATCCATCAGACGTTCCGCATAAGGTCTTGAAATTTCATTCAACCTTTCCACTCCGGCCTGTATCTCATCTTTGGTACCTTGTTCCCGGAGACGGGTCAGTTCATCGATAGCATGCAATGTATCAGCAAGCTCAGTGGCTGTCAGGAATCCGGTATTACGTTGAATAAACTGGCGGGTGGTATCAATGATCTGTAACGCTTCTGTCTGGGCCTCTACCAATGCACGTGTCTGTATATCCTCACGGGCATGGGTGATCGATTCCATCAGCATTTTCTCCACTTCAGCGTCAGTTAGTCCATACTGTGGTTTCACTTCTATATATTGTTCCACCCCGCTTCTCAGTTCCTTTGCCTTTACGGTAAGTATCCCATCCGCGTTCACCAGAAACGACACTTCGACCTTTGGCAAACCAGCCGGCATACCAGGTATGCCGGTCAGATTAAATTCAGCCAGTTTCCGGTTATCCTTCACCAGGTCGCGTTCGCCCTGGAAAACACTGATGCGCATACTGCCCTGACCGTCTTTTTGAGTGGTATATTGTCTGCCCGCTTTAGAAGGGATTTTGGAATTGCGTGGAATCAGCACATCCATCAGGCCTCCCATAGTTTCAATCCCCAGGGAGAGTGGTGTAATATCCAGCAACAGGAGGTCCTTATTGTTTCCGGCGAGCACATCTGCCTGTACGGCAGCACCCAATGCCACCACTTCATCGGGGTTAAGCGTGTCATGCACTTTCTTTCCAAAAAAAGTACTGACTGAATTCTTTACCATTGGTACCCGCGTTGAACCACCCACCATCACCACTTCATCAATATCCCTGGTATCCAGGCCTGCATCTTTCAGCGCATTGATACAGCAGGTGATCGTCCGGTCAACCAGCGGTTTGATTAAATGCTCCAACTGTTGCCGGGTCAGACTAAACGCCTGTTCTGCCACTACACCTGAATAGCTTTCACTGCTGCTCAGTGCAATCTTGGCAGCTTCTGCCAGCAGGCGGAGTTCCTGGGAAAGATTCTTATGAACCCGTAGTTCTTCTTCAGTGATCCCCGCTTCCGCTGCCCAATGTTGTACAATAGTACGATCAATATCATCTCCGCCGAGATAGGTGTCTCCGTTGGTCGATAGTACTTCAAAGATTCCACCCGATATCCGGAGAACAGAAATATCAAACGTACCCCCCCCCAGATCATATACAGCAATGGTCTTTACTTCCTCACGACTTAATCCAAGACCATATGCGAGGCTGGCAGCGGTTGGTTCGTTTACTATCCGGAGTACATCCAGACCGGCGAGTTTGCCGGCATCACGGGTTGCCTGACGTTGGGCATCATTGAAATAAGCTGGCACTGTGATCACGGCTTTAGTAACCGGTGTTTTCAGAATATGTTCGGCTCTTGTTTTTAATTCTTTAAGGATCAGGGAGGATAATTCGACCGGCGAATAAAACACCTCCCCCACCTGTATTTTAACCAGGCTCTCCGTGTTATCATCAATCACCTTATAACTGAAATATCCGCTATGTTCCCGGATATCCGCATAGGACTTACCCATAAGACGCTTTACAGAGAATATCGTGTGTTGAGGTTCTGTGACCAGGAATTTTTTAGCCTCATCCCCTACTGTTACCTGGCCTTGTCCGCCGAAGTGAACGATCGACGG
>CAZLRY010000161.1:0-2079 GCA_964561675.1 uncultured Chitinophaga sp. | reverse complement strand
CCGTAAGGTACTGCATAATTGCCCGGACCAAACTCAACCTTTGCTTCAATGACTACAATGCGGGGTTGTATAACGTCCAGTGCTTTCCATATCCAGTAATCATTCCCGTCAATATCTATGGACAACAAACCGGTTTTCCCGCTGATACCGGCCTTTTTCAGCAAGTCATTAACATTAAAAGGTGTCACCTTCTCATTAATAAATGAAAAAAAAGAAATTCCCTTACCTGCTTTTTGGTAAAAAGACTTCCCGATTTCCAGTTGCTGATCATTTGAGTCGATAAAATAACCCGTCCAACCAGCATGAACCGCCAGGCTGGCACAATTACTTTTTATACAATCCCCTGACCCGATATCGGCAAATACCGGTGGAACATCTTTCAATCGGGACAATAACCAGGCGATGATCCCGTCCTCACCATGATAGGTAAACAGGTCCCGCGAAGCAGCCTGGACCGGAAAATCCGGATCAATGGAAAATGAGTGAATCCAGCTTCGGAAAAGTTCACCCGCTTCCCGCTTGCATTTATGCCTATATAACTGGGAAGCAAAGTTCCGCTTTATCCAGGTTTTGAGTAACTGCATATCAGGGGCAAAACTCGCTTATCCCGGGCGTAAAAAAAAGTCCTGCCGGGGCAGGACTTTTCGTTTTTTGGAATATTTTTTAGCGCATCAGGTACATTTTACCATAGCCTTTATTAAAATACTTATTGGTATCATCTCCCTGGGCCTTATACTTATCAAGTGATTTGCCATTCAGGTTGGTGATTACCCGGTAGAGATAGATGCCATTCGCCAGTTTCTGCCCATACTGATCGGTTCCATCCCATTTAAACTCGGTGATGTTGCGACCGATCCGGAGCGGACCAAGCTCATCCTTCGTGATTTCCCGGACTATTTTACCGGTCACGGTCATAATCTCAATTTTGATATTCTGCGGCACTTCATTTCCGGTAATCGTGAATACAAAGGCAGTAGAACTGGTAAACGGATTCGGATAATTGAGCATGTTCGAGATCATCGGTTTATTGATTACCTCAAATAACACCCGGTATTCAATCGCACCGGCTTCGTTTGCACTTTTATCTTCCCCGGAAACAATCAGTTCATATTCGCCATCCTGTTCAAAATAAGGCTTGAAATTCAGTGTGGCCGTATTATCATTTACCGGCACCTGCCCGGCCGGGTTAAACCGGAGCGTATCATTATTGAAATAGAATCTGCGCAGGCTTCCGTTTGGATAGCGAACCTGTAAAGTCAGCAGGCTGGTATCATCCAGGGCCATCCATTTCGCTTCGTCTTTCAGTTTAATGATGATATCCGGTTTGGAGGATACGATATCACGGTTCAGGATATGCATACCGTCAAACGTGACATCGAGCAGCGGGTTGAGGCTATCCGGTTTAACATACAGATTACGGAAGGCAAAATTATTAAAGTGATATTGTTCCCACTGGTCATTGTCCGGATTGGCCTCCACATAGACAGTATTGGGGCCAGGAATGTTACCGGTAGCAACGACGGCACCAATCTGCAGGGTATCATTCACCGGTAATGGCCTTTTTCTTGGCTGCGGAATAACATGTGGTACATTATTCCGGTCTGTGATGACCATTTTTACCTTAACACTGTCAAAAGCCACTTCACTTACATTCTTAAACCCGACTTTGAACGGATAAGGTTCACCCACTTCAACGGTATCTTTTACGGAAAGATAAAGGTTAGGTGCAATGGCTCCTTCCGGTACAGGCTGATAGGTAATCCGCCAGTAACGGAGGTTATAGGGGGTGAAATGGATATTATCCGAAGTACGCATTTGCAGTTTGATAAACGGATAATCTGTTGCATCTACATCTGTAAGGTCAAAATCCTGCTGCAACGGAGTCAGTCCGGAATAGAGTTCCATTTCATCCCCATCAGCAGAAATACCAATAACACTCAGTGTGGTAGTATCCCCTGCGGGTTCTGCAGATCCTCTCCATTTCAACTGCTTCCATTCTTTGGCCGGTCCGAATACAGGTGAAGTAATAAAGCCAACCGTATCAATCGTCGGGCAATCAACAGAAAGTGTCGGATTATC
>CAZLRY010000160.1:0-7258 GCA_964561675.1 uncultured Chitinophaga sp. | reverse complement strand
ACCTGCCCCATGAGATCGACAGCAAAGTGATCGAATTTGAATATGCCAAATTCGGGATGACCGGATTGCAAACTGCTTACGCCGTTCTGAATTCCGCTGTTGCCGGAATCAGCACTGAACGTTGTGTGGAATTAATGGCTGTGAATCCACGGAGCATCTTCTCCCTCGAACCGGCCAGTATTACCGAAGGACAAAAAGCAAAAATTACATTATTCCAGCCGGCAACCACCTGGACTTTTACACCGGATATGATCCGGTCTAAATCGGCAAATACCCCCTTTATAGGGCAGACATTCACCGGAAAAGTGACTGGAATTATAAATGGTGATCGCATCACCTTGTCTTAATTATGAAGCTCAAACTTTCGCCTGCCCTGATTGGCCTGATTACCGGGATTGTGATGATCACCATCGTCATGATCAGTTATAGCGCCCGGCTTTCTGAAGATTCATCGCTACAGTACCTGGTATTTCTCGCCTATACAGCCGGCATTGTATGGGCCGTTCTTTTGTATACCCGGTCTGAACGTTACGCCGGCGGGTTCTGGAACGCCTTTAACCCGGGTCTCCGTTGTTTTGTAACCGTCATATTAATAATGATTGCTTTCACCATCATCTTTAATAAAATGCACCCGGAATTTACCACAGAAAGTGCAGCACTTTACAGGGATATGCTGGTAAAAGAAAAAGGAAAAACGCCGGTTGAAATGGATGAGATGGTGGATGGTTTCAAAAGCGGTTACCTGACCATGCTTGTTTACAGATCTATTTTCGGATATTTGATCATCGGCGCCCTTGTAACCGCCATAACGGCCGCCATTACCTCCAGAAGAAAATAATTTATGGACCTGTCCATTGTCATACCCCTGATCGATGAAGCAGAATCCCTGCCGGAACTGACGGCCTGGATTGAGAAAGTCATGGCTGAACATCACTACAGCTATGAAATAATCTTTGTAGATGATGGCAGCAGTGACAATTCCTGGGAAGTAATTGAAGGACTCCGGGCGAAAAACCCCGCCATCAAAGGAATTAAGTTCCAGCGGAATTATGGAAAATCTGCCGGACTGAACGAAGCCTTTCGGGCTGCCTCCGGTGATGTGGTGATTACCATGGATGCCGATTTGCAGGACAGTCCGGATGAAATTCCCGGTCTCCGTAAAATGATCGTGGAAGACGGTTACGACCTGGTTAGCGGCTGGAAAAAGAAACGCTACGACAATACATTTACAAAGAATATTCCTTCCAAGTTTTTCAACGCGGTAACCCGCAGTATGTCGGGCATTCATCTCCATGATTTTAACTGTGGCCTGAAAGCGTATAATAAAAAAGTGATCAAAGGCATTGAAGTATATGGTGAAATGCACCGCTATATCCCGGTACTGGCCAAATGGGCCGGGTTTAAAAAGATCGGTGAAAAAGTAGTGGAACACAGGGCCCGCAAATATGGCACATCAAAATTCGGCTGGAGACGTTTCGTAAACGGATTCCTTGACCTGCTGTCCATCAGCTTTGTCGGAAAATTTGCCAAACGGCCTATGCATTTCTTTGGACTTTGGGGCACGCTCTTTTTCCTCGCCGGTCTTGGTATATCACTTTACCTGGTTATTTCAAAAATAATTGATACCAGTTTTGCGCTGACCAACCGTCCGGGTTTTTACATGGCCCTGACCTCCGTTATCATCGGGATGCAATTATTCCTGGCTGGTTTTATCGGCGAACTGATCTCCCGTAACTCAGCCAATCGCAACACCTACCTGGTAGAAACCAAAACCGGTTTGTAATGGCCCGTGTGATCATCATAGGACCGGCACATCCCCTGCGCGGCGGACTGGCCACTTTTAATCAGCGACTGGCCAATGCTTTTACCGACCAGGGACATACGTGCAGTCTTCTCTCCTTTTCATTGCAGTACCCGGATTTTATTTTTCCCGGTAGTACCCAGTATAGCAGCGAACCTGCTCCGGAAAACCTGCGTATTGATACAAAGATCAATTCCATTAACCCCGTTAACTGGATAAGAACCGGCAACTGGCTGAAGAAACAACAGGCTGATCTGATCATTGTACGTTTCTGGCTGCCACTGATGGGGCCCGCTTTAGGCACCATTCTTCGCAGGGCACGGAAAAACAAAAAAACAAAGATCATCTGTATTGCGGATAATGTGATCCCGCATGAGAAACGTCCGGGCGATAAACCCTTTACCCGGTATTTTCTGAAAAGTTGTGACGCGTTTATCACGATGAGTGAAAAAGTAATGAGTGACCTTCGGCTTTTCGAAAAAACAAAACCGGCGCTGTTGGTATCGCATCCGCTCTATGATAATTTTGGCGCCATCCTTCCCAAAACGGAGGCCCGTATACATCTCGGTTTGCCGGCAGACGAAAAAATCATACTCTTTTTCGGTTTCATCCGTAAATATAAAGGACTGGATCTGCTGTTTGAAGCGATGGCCCTGCCGGCTATTAAAAACGCAGGTATCCGGTTACTCGTAGCAGGAGAATTTTATGAAGAAGAAAAAGGATACCAGGCACAGATCGATCAGCTGGGCATCCGGGAACAATTATACCTGCGTACGGATTTTATCCCCGACAGTGAAGTAAAATACTATCTCAGTGCCGCAGATGCGGTGATACAACCGTACCGCAATGCCACCCAAAGCGGGGTCACCCCACTCGCCTATCATTTCGAAAAACCGATGGTGGTCACCAATGTGGGTGGTCTCCCGGCCCTGGTACCTGATAAAAAAGTCGGGTTGGTTACTGAACCTGATCCGGCAGCCATTGCCGGAGGTATCCTGCAATTCTACCAATTAGGTGAAGATTATTTTATTCCTCATCTTCGTGAAGAGAAAAAAAAGTACAGCTGGGACCGGATGGTCAGCAGCCTTACTCAGTTAGCCAATGATATACAGAAGTAAAGCGCCCTTACGGATCGGATTGGCCGGAGGTGGTACGGATGTCAGTCCTTACAGTGACCTCTACGGTGGGGCGATTCTCAATGCCACCCTTTCCCTCTATGCCAATGCCACTATAGAACCACTCGATGAAAAAAAGATCATCCTGGAAGCTATCGACCGGCAGGAACAACAGGTCTTTGACTGGTCAGCCCGGTTACCCATCAATGGACAACTGGATCTGTTAAAAGGGGTCTACAACCGCATTCAGCAGGATTATGGCATCAAAGAACAGGGATTCCGTTTATCGACCTATGTGGATGCACCCGCAGGTTCCGGCCTGGGTACTTCTTCCACCCTGGTGGTGGCCATTCTCGGGGCTTTTGCCGAAATGCTGAAGCTCCCGATGGGTGAATATGATATGGCGCATTATGCCTATGAAATCGAACGCCGTGACCTGAACCTGGCCGGTGGTAAACAGGACCAGTATGCGGCTACTTTCGGCGGGGTCAATTTCATGGAATTTTATGGAGAAGATAAGGTGATTGTCAATCCGCTGCGGGTAAAACAACAGTACCTGTTCGAACTGGAAAATAACCTGTTGCTGTACTACACGTCCACCAGCCGCGAGTCCGCTGAGATCATTAAGAAACAAAGCAAGAACGTTACCGACAATAAAGAAAAATCCATCGAAGCCATGCACCACCTGAAAGAGCAGGCCCGCATGATGAAGGAAGCCCTGCTCAAAGGCCGGCTGAATGAAATCGGGGAAATCCTTGATTACGGGTTTCAGCAAAAAAGACAAATGGCCGAAGGCATCAGTAATCCCCTGATGGAAGATATCTACGAAACCGCCAAGAAAGCCGGAGCTACAGGAGGTAAAATTTCCGGAGCAGGTGGTGGCGGGTTTATGATTTTCTATTGCCCCGTCAATACAAAATACAAAGTGCTTGACAGTCTCGCCAACTTTGGCGGCCGTCACCGCAATTACCAGTTTACCGAACATGGTTTAAAAACCTGGACTATTTAAACGGATAACCATTGATTATGGAAAAGATCAGACAGATCATACAGGCCTCGATAGATACGAAACTGGAAGTGCTGAAAGACCAGGCCCTGCTAACTACCATTGAACAGGTAGTGAATGCGGTAACCGGGGCTTTTAAACAAGGCAACCGGGTCTATTTCTGCGGCAATGGCGGAAGTGCCGCCGATGCACAACACCTCGCTGCAGAGTTCTCCGGCCGTTTTTATACCGACCGCAAAGCCCTTCCTGCCGAAGCCCTGCATTGTAATACCTCTTACCTGACTGCGGTAGCGAATGATTACAGCTATGATGTCATTTATTCAAGAATGATCGATGGCATCGGTTTAAAAGGAGATGTACTGATCGGTTTGTCTACCTCAGGAAATTCAAAAAATATTATAAAGGCTTTCGAAGTGGCCCGGGAAAAAGGAATTATCACCGTTGGATTTACGGGTAGTACCGGCGGACAAATGAAGGGACTCAGCGATTACCTGGTGAATGTGCCTTCCAATGACACGCCCCGTATCCAGGAAAGCCATATCACCATCGGTCATATCATCTGCCAGCTGGTGGAAGAAAATTATTTCGGTCAGTCAGCGTAATTCTGTTCATACGAATGATTAAAGAAGCGATCATATTAGCAGGTGGATTGGGCACCCGTCTGCGGGAAGCGGTTCCTGACCTGCCCAAATGCATGGCCCCGGTGGCCGGCCGCCCTTTTCTTTTCCATGTTATAAACTACCTGCGGCTGCAGGGCATTGAACGGTTTATATTTTCACTCGGCTACAAACATGAAGTAATTGAGGAATACCTGCAGGGACATTTTCCCACACTGAAATATGTTGTGGCCCTGGAAGAGGAACCCCTCGGAACCGGTGGTGCCATTCAACTGGCCTGTACCAGGGCCGAAAGCAAACACATAGTGGTCGTCAATGGCGATACCATGTACAAAGCGGACCTGCATGCAGCGTACCAATTCCATATTCATCATATGGCCGAGTGCACCCTCCTGCTCAAGCCGATGAAAAACTTTGACCGCTACGGAGTGGTGGAACTGAACGAAGCCCAACTGGTGCAGCGGTTCAGTGAGAAAAAACAGTATGAAAATGGCACCATTAACGGCGGGGTTTATCTGCTGGATAAAGACAAATTCCTGGATGAAGAGTTCCCGGAAAAATTTTCCTTTGAAAAAGACTACCTGGAAAAACTTTTTACCAGCCGCCGCATCTATGGACTGGTTCAGGACGCCTACTTTATTGACATCGGCATACCCGAAGATTTTAACCGGGCCCAATCGGAATTCAATCAGCCACCGCTGGACCTTACACAAGTTGATAAAACCTGGACTTTGTTTCTGGACCGTGATGGCGTGATCAATGTTGACAAGGATGGCAGCTATATCTTTCATCCAGATGAATTTATATTTACAGCAGGTGCTCCGGCCCTGTTTAGCAAACTGGCTGCCCTGTTTTCAAGGATCGTCATTGTTACCAACCAGCGCGGCGTGGGTCGCGGGTTAATGACCGATGCCACCCTGCACGATATACATCTGCACATGACCACGGAAATCGGGGCGGTGGGTGGACGGATTGATGCGATTTATTATTGCAGCAGTATCCATAACGACCATCCGGAACGAAAGCCCAACCCGGGTATGGCGGTCAGGGCCCGGCTGAATTTCCCGGAGATCGATTTTTCCAAATCCATCATGGTGGGTAATAACCTGAGCGATATGCATTTTGGGAGAAATGCAGGCATGCACACCGTTTTTATACGCAGTACCAGGCCGCAACAGGCGTTTCCCCATCCGGAAATCGACCTGGCCTATACTAGCCTGGAGGATTTTGTAAAAGCTTTATGAAAACGGGGATAATTTTACAACCTTTTTTACGTTAGGCCCATCTGTCAGATCACTTACCTTTACCAGTTATAAAAGCATTCCCTTGAAGCACCTGTTTTTACTTAGTATTATTTGTGGTATGGTCTCGGTTGTTTCAGCCCAGAAAATCAGCTCGGCTGACCTTAAAGTTCTCCGGGCCAAGGAAGACACGTTGAAAAACCTGTCGATGCACCTCAATACCGACAGTCTTCCACAGCAAAGAATGCTGGCTGACAGTGCTTTTACCAAAGTGTTGGTTCGTTCCCTGCAGGTAAAGCATTCGTTCCTGTTTCCATTTGACTCCATCAGGGGGGTATCAAAAATATACTCGCCGGACAGCCTGTTCCGGATCATTACCTGGAACATCAGCTATAATGATTATTATTCACGGCAACGGGGTGCTATTCAATTCCGCACGCCAGATGGATCTTTAAAACTGACACCACTTCGTGACGCTTCTGAATTTACGGATAAACCACAGGACTCAGTACGTACACGCAGCAACTGGATCGGGGCGATGTACTACAATATGGTTAAGACCGAACACAAGGGTAAAAGCTATTACACCCTCTTTGGATTTGACAATAACAGTGCACAAAGCAGTATGAAATGGGTGGAAGTCATGCATTTCAACGAAAAAAAGGAACCTGTTTTCGGAGGACCATTCTTTACCTATGAAGATGATTCCATACCGAAACCACCGCAGTACCGGCTATTCGTGGAATTTAAAAAAAATACACGGGTGTTGGTGAATTATATTGAAGAACTGGACCTCATATTGGTGGATCACCTGGTCTCAGAATCCGATGAGCCGGATTTACCATGGACCTTTATACCTGATGGTGACCAGGAAGGATATAAATGGGAGAATGGGAAATGGAAACATGTTGACAAGGTTTTTACCCTGAAACTTGAAGATGGCCAGGCGCCTGTAGGCGAGCCTTTACTCGACCCAAAAGGCAATCGTAACGAACAAAAGCTGCAGGACAAATCAGATAAAAACAAGACCAAAGAGAACCGGGTACCTGTAAATTACGATAACTGATCCCTGCATTGGTTTTCCTCTTCAATGGGTATCTTTACAACCCATGGAGCAACCCCTGACGCATATTAAGCCCCCCGGCCGGTTCAGTACCGGTTTCAGGGAAATCTGGCAATACCGGGAACTCTTCTATTTTTTTACATGGCGGGATATAAAAGTAAAATATAAACAGACTTCCCTGGGCATTCTTTGGGCCATCCTGCAGCCATTGGGTATGATGCTGCTCTTTACCCTGCTTTTTTCGAAGACACTGAAATTCGATACCAGTCCCCTGCCTTATCCGGTTTTTGTTCTTTCCGGGCTGATACTCTGGAACCTGTTTCAGTCCTCGGTGTCTCATGCCGGAGAAAGCATGATTCAGCATTCCGGCATTATAAAAAAAATCTACTTCCCCCGCCTCATCATTCCCGGCTCT
>CAZLRY010000159.1:0-7313 GCA_964561675.1 uncultured Chitinophaga sp. | reverse complement strand
TGTTGGTATTGGTGCTGTTGATATCCGCGCCCTGCATTTGAATGATCAGGATCAGATCGCCGGCCGCAACCGGAGTAGCGCTTCCGGCTGCATTAATGGTTCCAACTACCAATGAAATGGTACCGCTAACCGGGTTACCGGTACCGGGATAATAGGAGTTGATGATCGTGTTTGCAGCAGTAATGGTGGTGGTGCCGGAAGTGGGGGCCAGGCCACATTGGGCTTTAGCCGGTGACGTGTGCATGCTTATCATGCCCGTTATCACGGCTGTGATCAGGAGTCTTAACCAAGATTTCATGTCATTGAATTTGAAACAAAAGTAAGAGTTTACACCTAAAGAAATAATATTACGTTTACGAACAAACGATTGTTATTATATAGATATCCTTCCTATATAATAATGTGAATGAGATTGACCCAATGGGATTTTGGTATCCTATATATAGCATCAGTTGTAAGAGAAAGCGTAGTTAACAGCATTTATTGAAGTGGATGATATTTAAGAATTTGTGAAACGTGATCAGTAAGCTTCTCTTTAAGTATGTTTTGCTACGGAGAGTTGGTTGGACTGAATTGCAAACAACCAACCCGTAAATGAAGGAAAGTAAATAATCATCTTTCTGGCATGGGAAAGATTTATTTCTTTCTTACCGCTAAACGATCACCAAGATTTTTTATAATTTAAATTTCATCGTTAGATTTCCAAACTCTTGTGTGTACTGTCCTTTAAATTCCGGACCAATAAATTTTTGACTGATGGTTAGAGAAAACGCTGGCAAAACCAGAGTTGCGCCTGCATCGTAAAGTGGAAGGAGACGCTCAATAATGTCTTTATTTAGTGTATAACCCGTATTTTGAGCCCAGATCTGGTTTAGTAACCCTCCCTGCAGCAATGCATTGCTCAGAACAACCCTTATCGCAGGTTTCATAAATAGATATAATTGAAAGGGAATATCCCTCTTTTTAATAGGTATGAAATATTCTTCCAGGTAATTCTGGAATTTACCCAATTTCAGCATAAAGCCTGCGCCCGCTGCATTATATACTGTGCCATTGTACGTTTCAATTATACCGGTAACCAGTAAATCTCGCGATGGATAAAGCAGTTGCTTCTCTATGTTGATATTATAATTTAGAATTATGTCAGTTGGTACCTGATTGTGCCATCCAAGTGGCTTTGTGTAATTAAAGGCATTATGCACCCATGTTTGGGTTTCTTTAGCAAAACTAAGTGGTCCGATTACTCCAAAACGGATTTCGGTGTTTACTCTCGTTCTTTTGCCACTATGTGTAGATTGAAGTGAATGAATGCCAAATAATGCACCCGAGTAAGGCCGGTCATTATATTGAATATCCGGGTAACTAATATTTCTCGGGGTGAACATGGATTGGGCTAGTCCCCAACTGAAGATATTATTATTATCATTTGAAATATTAAGCAGCAGTGATGAGGGAAACTTTGTTTTTTGCTTTTTTAAATAAAATAGATCAAGGCGAATGCCATTGGTGTAGTACCTGTCTGTTCCGTCTCCACGAATATTAAGGAAATCATTATCCCAGAGAACCTGGAATGAATTAAGTTTATTCTGTTGCCCTGCTGTTTTACCATTGCTGATTATAAATAAAATAAGCACTAAAATCAATAATGGGTATTTTCTGACTGATATTTTCATTCAATGCCGATTTGGTAATTTGAATATTCTGTATGCATCACTGTTAACTGTTGGATTACCAGGTAAGAAATGCTTAGCGCTTATCAGATGTAAACGATATAAAAGTTCTGTTGTACTATAACTTGCAAAAATTACTTCCCGAAACCCGCGCTCTGATTACACCCAAAGCCAGAATAAATATCCGTCAGTATACATCGTTTCCGGAGGTGTTAAAATTTAATGATTCATTTTTATCTGTGCCAGCAGTAATTCTTCGTTGTTCAAATAATGAATTTCTATTTAATCAGTAATAAAGTGCTTTCATTTTCTGCAAGTACCCAATGTTTCATGTTTGGTTCAATATTGATAAACTCGCCGGCAATCATCCGCTCTGATTCGGACCTGTCATTCTCAAATATGACCTCTCCTGCAACACATACTAATAATGCGGGTATTGTAGTAATATGTTCTTTTAAACTGCTGCCAGCGCTGATATGAATTACTATTACTCCTTCGGCAGCGGAAAATATTTTTTTTGTTTGAATCAGTTTATTATCCTGAAATATGGCTTTGAGGTTCATTCGAAATATTTTTTAAATGTTAACAGGTATTTATGCATTTCTTTGAGTGTTGCAATATTAGTCTTACTTGTTTTTAATTTCGTTAAATCGTCTTTCAGCGGAATCAAATAGTTGTGCAACTGGTTATGTGATTCCCCGGTCATGGTGCATTTATCAAATATGCTTTTGAAAGTAAACTGCAAGGTGTCATAAATCTCCACCGCGTTTAACTTACCAGTAATTCCGCCCATCACAAGAGATGACATTTCGTTTATACCAGCCACTGTTTCTGTATTAGCCTTCCATTTTTTTCCATTGTCTAGCAATACTTTAACTGTTTGATTGTCATGACCTTCCATTTTTATTTGCTGTTCATTTCTGTCTTGTTTCAGATGGTTTTCATGAGTACCTGTTTTCTTTTCTTCAGGGTTGTTACATGCTACATGAAGCAGAAGTACGGCAGGGATCAGCAGGATGTTTTTTTTCAATTTTTAATATTTTTAATTATAAAATATGAGGCGAATGTGAAGGATAACGTAAGTCCGATACGGATGAATAAAGCACTTATAGTTTTGGTCTCAAAAAAACCACCCTGCTTGATATAAATTAGTAATGCGAAGAAAGCTGCGGCAAGAATAATTATAGCTGCTACAAGTACAGGTACTGTCCATATTTTCTTTAGCCATAACCCATATGCCGCAAACAAGTATAGGAAGGCGGTTATAAAATTTGCCCAAACTACAATGAAAACAAAATTTCCTTCTCTGGTTCGTATGTCAAAAAGATCAAAAATTACAGAGCTGCTCAGGAAAAGAGTTATTAAAGCAAATAATAGAAGAAGAATTGCGATCAGGGTTTTAAGCGAATCTAACAGAAGACTCATTTGAAGTTGGTTGTTTTTTTATTAATTGGAATACACTTTCCATAAACAGATTTCCTTTCGATACAATGTTGAATGAAAAATTTGTTATTCGCCATTGTAGCATTTGCAGCCGAAAACTTCCCATAAGAATCTGTACTAAATCATCACCATTCACAGAAGATTCAAAATTTCCATTCAGTTGCCCTTCCCTGATGATGTGCAGAAGATGCTTTTTTTTAATGGCCATCAATTTAAAAATTGCTTCATTTACCTTTTTGCTTTGTTCGAGTAAGCCTTCTGCGAATACGGCAACAAGGAAATGGGGATTATTTTCAAAAAATGTGAACTGATCATTGAACAGTACTCTTAATTTCTGCCCGGGGTCGTCATAATTAGCACAGCAAACGGAAAGCCGGTCATCCATTTCATTAGCCAGGTAATGTAACATCGTAATGATAATTTCTTCCTTATCTTTAAAATGACGATACAAGGCACTTTCTGCGAACCCCATTTTAAGTGCAAGATTTTTAGTTGTGAGGCCCGCTAAACCGGACTCAGTTAGGATGTCACCGGCTGCCTGAATAATTTCGAGTTGTCTTTCCCTCATTTAGTATATAATTTCATTTTATAAAGGGATACACCAAGCCATATTACTGAAGTAGTCATCGAAATGGCGCCCAACAACACAAAAACGGGTGGTGCTTTAAAATATACTTCTGCTAAAATTCCAGCAGGCATCAGCAAACCAGTCAACGCAAGTATTGAAATCATTTTTGCAGAACGGATTTTATCTGCATAATGCAGCAATAAGTAGCCAATGAGAATATTCAGAAATGCGAACAGATTCCCATGCACATGCGCAAGTCTGCTTTCAAAATGTTTTCCTGTGCTGTAAGAGTTTACCCATTCTGCTTTATCTGGGGCAAAATCTCTTAAGTATATGAGAAGGAATCCGTAAGCCATGAAGGCTCCCATGGTAAGAAACCCGATCGACATGTTATTCTTTCCAGTCATTTTTTTAATTTTTAATGTTAGTGAATATTCACAAACTAAATTAGAACAAGATTATTCATGTATATATGACTTTAGTCATATGCGCCCAGTATATATAACGAAAAATTCTTTTATATATTGATAATCAGCTATTCATAGCTTTTAAAAGAGTACTGTTTTCCGTAGTATTAGTTAAAATTGCTTGAAGATGACGCCAAATGAAGCTGTATTATCACTACTTGCAGCGGTATATATTTAAACTATACGCTAATTATCACGAAGTAGAAGATGTCTCTTTAATATGAATGTAAAACTATTCCTGATTTGATTTTAGGCGGGTTTTGAGGTTATTACTTTGGTTTTTTCAGTTTATTCCGCTGCCACGGCCACTGTAAATATCCACTTTACAGGGTTTTGCCAGTCTTTACCAATGAAAGAGGCCACCGGGGCTTTTACCAGCACGATATTCCAGCCCTTATGGAAGTTTATCATAACTGGTTCCCTGTAGGCAAATCCCTCATCGGTTAAAGGAATTTCCTGATCTCCTTTTTGACCGGCCCGTTTCCACTCGGGTGCCGGGATTTTTTTGCCATTCACCCATAAGGCGCTTCCTTTCTCATCCCAGGCGTTAACTGGTGGCGAATCCGTGGCGGTCGAACGGGATAAATCATTGAACCCAATCCACAGTTTTTTAATCCCTTCTTTATCGCTCCAGATTTTTCTTATCGCATAGTAAGTAGCACTGTCCTCCGGGTTTTCTAAATGGGATTGGATCATCGGATGCCAGAAATGCCTGAGCCAGATGCTGCCTCCGTAAACCGAAGGATACCTGGTTAATTGTACAGTATCTGCAAAAGAAGTGGATTCAGGTGCAAAAGCCATTTCTGTGTTTCCTTTATTGTCAAAAGGCCCCAGCAAATGCCATTCAATATTAGTTTGCCTGGCATAGGGGAAGGACAGATTTTTAAAATAAAGTGATTGGTGTTCCAGTAACCTGTTTTCAAATTCCTCAAAAGCATTATAGCGATCAGTGCCCGGCATGCCGATATCAGATAGATAATTTTTCCACCCGCCACCTTGCCAGCAGCGTTCGGCAAAGGTGAGCATGACCGGGTAAACCGCATTCATGGTGATAAGGTCCTCCTCTTTGGCCACTCTCCGGTCAGGCCAGTTGCAAAGAGTAGCCCCAGTTTTGGTTTCATCACTAACCGGTACATCACAAATCATGTGATTAAAAGTGGCCGCTACTCCATCCAACGGATCAAAATGATTGAGGTATAAATGTCTCGAATCAATGGACGGAAACCGGTCTTTTGGTTTTGCCGTACCAATCCACATTTGCAGCCAGGTTCCTTCCGGTACAGATCCGCCGGGGTCCCAGGCAATCACTTTTTTGCCGAGTGATTGCAAGAGGGCTGTCATCTGGGGAAGGAAATCTTTATTGACGATCTTCACTTCATCTCCTCCAATATGGACGATTGGTACATCCAGCTCCCGGCATAATTCCCTCAGGATATTTTTACAGATCTTCATTCCTTTCTCTGTTTGCATATCCACTCCCATGGCCCGTTTAAAGGCCGCACTATGACCGGGCATATCGATTTCCGGTATGAGGGTGATATGCCGTTGCCGGCAATAGGCGATCAGCTCTTTCATTTCCGGAATTGAATAGTATTTTCCGGCATTGCGCAGCATATGTTTTGCATCGGTCAGCTGCGGGTATTGTTTACTCTGCAGCCGCCAGGCAATATCTTCCGTCAGGTGAAAATGAAAGACATTTAATTTATACGCCGCCATCACCTCAATTTGCTGTTTCAGTTGTTTGATGCTTTGAAAATTTCTACCCACATCCACCATAAAACCGCGGTATGGAAATGCCGGTGCATCGCTGATCTCCGCACATTGAAACTGTTTTCCGGTAATTAATTGCTGCAATGTCTGGATGGCATAAAAGATACCGGTTGCCGTTTTTGCTGCTATCAGTATGCCGTCCGGCTTAACCGACATCCGGTAACCTTCTTTGTTGTTAATATCCGGAGTAATCATCAGCCGGATAAAATGTCCGGACAACGGGGGCGTGCTGGTAATGCGGATAGCTGTTTTGTGCTTTGTAAATAACGATTGTAGGAACAGGGCTTCCTGTTTCAGCAGCGGATTTTCCGCAAAAATGAATTTAAAGCTGGTCAAATCAACTTTTTCGTGGTTCCATTGGAGAATGGTTGGCCGGGGGATGAGTGCCGGTAAATCATAAACGCGTGTAAAAATGGTTTCTTTCCATTTCACATACCCGGGACCGGTGAGGTGCAGCCCATCGTTAGTATAGGCGGCGCTTAATCTTCCGGTACTGTCGCTCAGCGCGGTACCCACATCGGTGTATTGATACTTGTATTGTGCAGCATGCCTCCTTAACAATTGATTCGTTTCGATGATTTGCTGCTTCTTTGACGTGTGCCCCGAAAACTTACCGAATTGTTCATTTACCGGGAAAACGGACTGCACATAGAGTTTTGTGAACGGTGATTTTTCATGTAGCAATGTCGCTATCCGGAAAATGTTTTTTGTAACGCTGTCCGGTGAAAGATTTCTCGCGAGGTCATTCGTCCCTATTAATAAAAATACTTTGGCCGGCCGCCTTGAATACACTTCATCCAACCGGTTCAATACCCCGGCCGTGATATCGCCACTGATACCCCGGTTTTTTATTTTCAGGTCCGCAAACAGTTCGCTCCACTCGCCGCCATCCGTAATACTGTTGCCCAGGAAAATAATATCGTCTTTTGTTTGTGGTAAATTTCTGAACAGCGAAACCCGCTGATGATAATACGTAGAAAAAAGTGAATCCGGGTAGACGGGCTGTATAGCCTGCGATCCTGCATGGATGGAAACCATCAGGAATATGGCCAGCGACAGCATACGTTTAGTCAGCTTCATGTCAGTAAAATGATTTTTGCGATACAATATATCCGGTTGGTCTTACTATCGTGATGATTCCTTTTCCGTTAAAAAGATCATCGGCTTCGATATATACTTTGCCGCCGGGTTTCAGTTCCGGAATTTCATATGCTGTAGTTTTCGTATAATCGCCCGTACTGTCAGTAACATACAGTTTGTATCCTTTAATGGTATGTTGCGGCAAACCAAGGCTGCCATAAACAGCCACAGTTAATTTTCCTTTTTTCCATTGATGAACGGATTGTATTTCAACCGGTGAAGACAACTCTCTCAGCACTTTCATGGAGGGTTTGG
>CAZLRY010000158.1:0-7332 GCA_964561675.1 uncultured Chitinophaga sp. | reverse complement strand
TTCCGATCAAAGATCCTGCCTGCGCATGTTTATTTGCACCGGGGTGATCTTTACAGTCAGAAAAATTATTACAAGACGATCAACCGGTTTAATTCGCTGGGAGCCTGGCGTCAGTCTAATATTGAACAAATAACCCGTAAGGAACAAGACACGGCAGACTTTATCATTCGGCTGACCCCTGCCAAAAAATACTCATTCAATGCGAACATTGAAACAAGCCAGAACCAGAATCAGTATCTGGGCAACCTGTTCAGCATCGGTACGAATGTGGGTATTACGAACCGGAATTTTGCCAGGTCGGCCATTCAGACCAACAGCAATATCCGGTATGGAGTGGAACTGGGAAACAATTTTGTACAATCCCAGCAGTTTGTGCTGAGTCATACGATCTATTTCCCTAAAGCGATGCTTCCCCGTTTTGGCTGGATCCCGGAAGCAGACCGGAATAATATCAGGACGGTTTTTGGTTTTAATGCGGCTAGAACAGAAAGGCGGGAATTATTCAACCTGACTTCAGTTAATGCTTCCTGGGGTTATGAGTACCAGTACGTGAAACCCGGCAGCCATAAACTGACGCAGATTTCAATAAAACTGCCCAATATTGAGTACTCCAAGCTGGATCCGAAGGACAGTCTTGATAAACTCATTGCGGCGAATCCCACACTCAAGAACGTATTCACGGATGGCTTTATTTCTTCGGTCATACTTGGCACATCGCTTACAAACACCCATCCACGTAAACCTTCTGTATTTTCCGCAAACCTGGAGTTGCCTTTCCTGGCGGGCCTTATCCCCAGCGATTTTCTGGATACCCAGTTGTATAAATTCATGAAGATAAATGCTGAATATACGCAGCAGTTCAAGCGTAAGAATTCCTCTTTTGTATTCAGGGCTTTTGCTGGTATCGGATATGCGTTCAATTCCACTGTTAAAGAATCCAAGAGAAACGCCCTCCCCTTCTTTAAGCAATATTTCGGCGGCGGGCCCAACAGTATGCGTGCCTGGCGTCTCCGCCGGCTCGGCCCGGGCTCTGCCATCAAAGACTACAATGAATACCCCTACCGCTTCGGGGATATCCAGCTGGAGATGAATATGGAGTACCGGTTCAAGATTACGACTATAGCGGGCACCAGAATCGAAAGTGTTTTATTCACTGATATCGGGAATGTATGGTTCATGAAAAAAGAAGCAGGTGATCCGGAAGAAGTATTCAAATTAAGCCGGCTGGGAAAAGATATTGCGATTGGTATGGGAACCGGCCTCCGGCTTGATTTCACGTACTTCATCATCCGTCTGGATTATGCCTATAAAGTAAAAGATCCGAGTCCGGATCTGCAGAATCAAATCAGTCAGAATAAATGGTTTTATAACTGGAAACCGCTCAACGGGCAGTTACAGCTTGGCATCAATTATCCGTTTAAACTGTAGCATTCAGGGCTTTCACCCGTTGCTCAAAGCCGGCAATTGACTCGGCTGACTGAAGGGAAAATTCACCGATTCTTGTCCGGCAAAGTTTACTGAGGTAGGCACCGCATCCCAGGGCCGCTCCAAAATCATGGGCCAGACTACGAATATAGGTGCCCGTTGAACACACGACACGGAATTCCACGACGGGTAATTCAATCCGGGTGATCTCAAATGCATGAATGAATAACTTACGGGGCTCAAGTTTTACTTCCTTTCCGGCCCTGGCCAGTTCATACACTCGTTTGCCAGCAACTTTGATCGCCGAATGTGCGGGTGGCACCTGGTAGATTTCTCCGAGAAACGGAACCGTAGCCGCCTGTATCATTTCAGGGGTGATATGATCATAGGGACGCTGACTGACGGGTTCAGATTCGAGATCATATGTGGGTGTGACCGCCCCCAGGGTAAATGTCCCGGTATACTCTTTTTCCTGCGCCATAAACTCATTGATGCGTTTGGTAAACTTACCGGTACATACAATCAGCAAACCGGTGGCCAGCGGATCAAGTGTTCCTGCATGCCCCACTTTCTTTATACGCACCAGGTTCCTGATCTTACGCACTGCATCAAAAGAGGTCCACTCCAGCGGTTTATCGATCAGCAGCACCTGACCTTCTTCGAATATGTTTACCGTATTCTCCATAAATACAAAAGTACGAAGACAAGTACGAAGTACGAGGTACGAAATACGATCCTAAAGATCGGGATTAACTAAAGGATGGGAAAGCCGTTTAAAAATAAGAGGTACGAAGTACGATCCTAAAGATCGGGATTAACTAAAGGATGGGAAAGCCGTTTAAAAATAAGAGGTACGAAGTATGAACTTAAAGTTCGGAATTAACTAAAGTATGGAGAAGTCGTTCAGACTGCTAATGTACCGGGGAGTAAAAAGCACCCGTAAAACAACCACTTCGTACTTCGTACCTCGTACTTCGTACTTAAATCGACATTCTGGTTTTCAGCTCCAGGTATTTATTAACTGTGTTTACAGTCAGCCCTTCCGGGGTGGTAAGGATGGAAGGAATGCCGTTTTTGTGTAGTTCTTTTACCATGAGTTTTTTCTCAAAGACAAATTTCTCTGCAATGGTTTTTATGTAGATATCTTCCAGTGACTTGGTTTTCCCTTCCAAAACTGTTTTCAGTTCAGTGTTTTCAAAAAAGATAACCAGCAGGAGATGATACTTGGCAATTTTCCGGAGTGCCGGCAATTCACGTTGCAGACTTTCCATGGATTCAAAATTGGTAAAAAGGACCAGCAGGCTCCGGTTAGTGATCCGGTTCCTGATCACGGAAAAAAGTTTTTCGAAGTCAGCTTCCCGGAAATCAGTCTTCTGTTTATAAAGCGTTTCCAGCACCTGGTTCATTTGTGTGGGTTTTTTGTCAGCCAGCACGAATGTGTCCAGGTTTTTCTCAAAGGTGATAAGTCCGGCTTTATCCTGCCGCACCAGTGCCACATTACTCAATACCAGGGAGGCATTGATCGCATAATCCAGCAGGGTCATACCATGAAACGGCATTTTCATCACCCGGCCTTTGTTGATCAGGCAATATATCTGCTGGCTCCGCTCATCCGTATAATTATTCACCATCAGGTCCTGCTTACGGGCAGAGGCTTTCCAGTTGATAGTACGATAATCATCTCCCCGCACATATTCTTTGATCTGTTCAAACTCCATACTATGTCCGAGTTTCCTGATCTTTTTAACACCGGCATCCTGCAGGCGGTTGCTCATTGCCAGCAGCTGGTAACGCCGCATCTGAAAGTAGGACGGGTATACTTTTACTACCTGTTCCTGTTCGAAAACAAAACGTCGCCTGACCAGTTTCAGTGGCGCATGTACAAATACATTAATGTCGTGAAACGTATATTCTCCCCTGGTTTCAGGCCGCAACGTATAGTCCAGTATCGCTGGCTGGTCTGCTTGTAATATAAGTTTGCGCATCCAGTTCCGTTCCTGGAACTGAACGGGCAGTTCATCAATGATGCTGGTTTTAACAGTAAACGCATAGTGATTTGTCAGGCGGATCTGCACCTTGTTCTGATCGCCGACACTAAAACGCTCCGGCAGTTCACGGCTGGCCGTTATACCCTTGTTTTTACTGTACACCAGGATCATATCGATCAGTACAGCCACTCCAAGCAATACCAGCATCAGTCCGGCTATACGGTAGAAGGACGGAATAAAATAGCTCAGGGCATACAGGATCGCAGCAGCCCCGGCTATATAGTAAACAATTTTATTAAAGTAAAAAGATCGGATCACGGGTATGAGTTAATCAGTTAACGTGGTACATCCATTCCCTGGATTATCTGACGGATTACATCATCTTCACTGATCCCTTCCATTTCTTTATCAGGTGAAAGGATGATCCGGTGACGTAAAACAGGTATAGCTACAGTTAAAATATCATCAGGTGTTACGAAATCCCTTCCCTGCATTGCCGCAATCGCTTTGGAAGCATTCATAATCGAAATGGAAGCACGGGGTGAAGCGCCGAGATAAATGGATTTATTGTTCCGTGTCTGGTGAACAATCCGGGCTACAAACTGCAGCAGTTTCTCTTCCATCACCTGCATTTTTATCTGCTTCCTCAAGGCATTAATCTGCTCTGCGTTCAGCGCCGGATTGATCATATCGAGCGCAGAAGTATTGCCCATCTGGTGAAACTGGGTCAGGATATTCATTTCTTCCGTTTCAGAAGGATACGGCACCACGATCTTAAAAAGGAACCGGTCCAGTTGCGCTTCCGGCAACCGGTAAGTACCCTCCTGCTCTACCGGGTTCTGCGTAGCCAGCACCATGAACGGAGAGGCCATCGGGTAGGTTTTGCCATCGATGGTTGCCTGTCGTTCTTCCATGATTTCCAGCAAGGCCGACTGTGTTTTAGCCGGAGCCCTGTTGATCTCATCCACCAGTATTATATTGCTGAATACTGGTCCTTTTTTAAATTCAAAACTGGCTTCCTTGGGATTGAATACAGGCGTACCCAATACATCGGACGGCATGAGATCGGGGGTGAACTGGACCCGGGAGAAGCCGGCATTCACGCTTTTTGCCACGAGTTTTGCGGTAAGGGTCTTGGCCACACCGGGCACACCTTCGATCAGTACGTGACCGTCTGCCAACAGAGCGGCTATAATCAACTTCACCATTTCATCCTGACCTACGATAATTTTTTTAATCTCGGAACGGATTGCCATAACTGCTGCATTCAGTGCAGAGAGATCGGTACGTTGTTGAAAAATTGGTTCTTCCATATTTATGCTTTTTTATAGAATGATTCAAGTCGGTTATGAAAAAAGGCGAGTTGCCGTTCATGTATAGTATCCCCTTCATCCAGTTGCCGGATAAAGGAAACGATTTCAGCAATCTCCTTTTCTTCAACCCCTGACTTAAAGTGGAGCAGCCGGATGAAATCGTCATTGAGAATACCTGTAGGCAGTTTATAATTGCTTCGTACAAATTCCAGGAAATAGGCACTCATTTTCCGGCATAGATTCTTATGGTCACTCCGGTCATAATACAGCCGGCCAATCGTTTTCACAAAATCGAGTGAGTCATTGCGCGGTTTCCGTACCATCGGTATATAACGCTGCCGGCGCCGCATTTCCATCAGCACATAAACAATGAGCAACAGGATTAACAACCAGAATGCGGCCCGAAATGGCTTTTCCCCTTCTGCATTCTTCATATTCATCAGGACCGTCATCCACCCCTTCTGCTGCTGCGACTGATCGTACGACATTTTTTTATTGAGATAATACTCATCCCAAATAATGGATTTCACGTCCGGGCTGATCAGGGAAAAAACTTTTTCATAATACCCGATATTTTTTTCATGTAGCAAAAAATAATTGGAAAAAGCCAGTGGTTCCAGGTGAACATAAAAATTACCCTTACCCGTCTGCAGGCGGATAAAATCCGGACGTCCGCTTTCATCAAAACCGAGCACCTGGGTAGAACGTTCATCCACTTGTGTGAAATAAGATGAAAAGGTTTTACCAGGGTATTGATAATGTACGGTATCAGAAAATGGCGGGGTATTAAGGGTCAAACGGACTTTCCCGTCCTCTTCATCACCTGGATACTGTCTGTAATACTCCGGAGCGTTACTGCCACAACGAAGAAATTCATCTGCTTTGGAAGAGATATAGCGGGCACTGATAAAAACATCATTTCCGTAACGTGCAAAATCTATCAGCTTCTTCATTTCTGATTCGTCTGCCCCGAACCGGTCCGTAATGCAGATAAAAGCCTGCCGGTCATCATATACGGAAACCGAATCCCAATACCCTGGTTCTTTCCGGGTTACCTGAATACGGGCACCAGGAAACTGATAAGGTAACTGCTGAAAAGCTACATAAGTGGCATAGGGAATTTTATCCTGCCGCTTTAATGTAACACGGTCGTCAAAGTTTCTTTTCCTGGCCGCCTTTCCTGAAATATATAACAGGATGATGGCGGCAGCCAGCACAGTAACAAGCAAATATGGTAGTATACGTTTCACCTGGGTTATCGCTTGTTTTGAAACTGTTCCATATCCTGCGAAATCAGCCGGTAGGCGTCCGGCGATACAGCAAACCGGCCATACCAGCTATACTCGTAATGGCGGGTGATACGGAAAAAGTCATGATAATATTCAGTATTATACAGCTGCAACAGGTAGTCCATATTGGTTTTGTCCTGCTGATAGCGGATCCGGTTTTTCTCTGCCATATGTTTCAACAACCGGAGATATTGCAGGCGTACGGCAAGCCGGTAGTCTCCACCTGCAACAGCCTTATCAATTTCCTGCTGATAGCGGATTGCAAATATATCTTCCGGCATTTCCTCCAGTGATGGGTCCTTTCTATTATCCGTCACCACTCTCCTTTTGCGTCTGAACAAACCACTTTCAGCCATATAGTAAATCACCACCGCGAGAAATACGCCGACAACCACCACCCAAAGAATGGTCGACATCCAGCTAAAGCCCCAGTCTGGTTGGAGATTCCGGCGCCTCTTTTCTTTTTCCGGTTTCTTTTTTTCTATGTTGGCAT
This sequence comes from uncultured Chitinophaga sp., assembly GCA_964561675.1. Classification (GTDB taxonomy): domain Bacteria; phylum Bacteroidota; class Bacteroidia; order Chitinophagales; family Chitinophagaceae; genus JJ008. The sequence goes on along the minus strand of CAZLRY010000158.1, from coordinate 824 downwards.
TGGCATACCAGAAGTCGTCGTCCTCCTGTAAAGCGTTGATCACACTGTCGGGGACTTTCCGGCGGTAAAGGCTGACTGAATCCATGTCACGGAGTGGAATAAAATGAGCAGTGGATTCTTCCTCTTCATCTAGGGTCTCAACCGGCGCCACTTCTATTGTCGTCCGGGTGATGGTGGTATCTTCCTCCTCCATGTCAGGATCATCCGTTTGCGCCTGCAATAAACCACCTGAAAGCAGGGCCATGATCAGCAAGACCAGAAAGCGCTTCCAGGCCACAAGGGAAAAAGAAATCGGGTTCAGGGTATTCCGGCTCACTATACGTCCTCCTCGTTTAACTGTACCGATAAGCGCTTATGCAGTCGGATGGGGTAAATGATAAAATACCAGATGACAAAAATGACAGAAACAGAAAACACACCGGTTGTCAGCCAGGAAAGATCGTTATACAGACGTGTTATAAATCCTTCAAAAAATGCAGCCACAGCAAATACAGGCAACAGGCCGATCATGATCTTAGTCCCGTCCTTTGCACTTTGTTTGAACGCATCCATCCGTTTGATTGTTCCGGGAAAAAGAAATCCCTTTCCCAGGATCAGTCCGGCCCCACCGGCTAATATAATTGCTGTAATTTCAAGTGTACCGTGTACAAAAACCACCAGCCAGAAATCTGCAGCCAGTCCTTTCGCCGCAAATATCTGGTCAAACACGCCGACCATCACCCCGGTTTCAGCCAACCCATAAAGGGAAGGTATTCCAAGTGCCAGTCCAGAAGCAAACATGCGCAGGGCGACGATCATATTATTTACCATGATTCCCAGCCAGG
>CAZLRY010000157.1:0-7332 GCA_964561675.1 uncultured Chitinophaga sp. | reverse complement strand
TACGACTTGTTCAAAAACGGCAGTTGGCATTAAGACAAATGATGCAAATTTGTTAGCTTGAAATTCCATTCTCTTTTTTACCTCCCCAGAAATCCCGGAACTCATAATTTGAATTCGTCGTCGTCGGTAGTGACTGCAAAGTATTCTTTCAGGATAAAGCTATGTAATACTAAGTGGCCGATTTCATGCGCTACGGTGAAGCGCCATCTTGGCGAATTTCTACTTAGCGCAGGATTAATAAAAATGGTTAATGGATCATACTGTATTTTGCCAATTATTGATGGTTGGAATGCGGAGGAATCATCGAAATTAATCTCTGCGTCATAAAGCTCCGAAATTCGTTCACAAAATCTGTCAATATTCAATTTAAAATCCCCGGACATATGTCCGGGGATTTTTTTTAGTATTAACTGAACCGACCTCCTTGCGTCAGTTCTAATTATTTTTACCTGCAATAACTCTTTTCACCTTATAGGGCTTTTTAGCTTGTGATTCATAATAGGTCCGCATGGCTGTTTCAGCAACCAGCCCCGTGGCAATCAGTTGTATCCCTCCGAACAGCAGAATAAACCCAGGAATCAATAAAAGGGAATCGGCCACCGCATTTCCTATGAGTAGGTTGATGAGCAGAAAAACTAAGATAGCTGCACCGGAAAATGCAGCAATTATTCCCGTGGTGCCGAATAAATGCATGGGTTTTTGCCTGTATTTCTGCAGGTATAGCACCAACAGCAAATCGCTCAATACTTTAAAACTCCGGCTGATGCCATACTTGCTCTTTCCATGTATGCGTGCATGATGCCGTACATCCACCTGTGTTATACGGGCACCCTGGATCCGGGCAAGTACCGGAATAAACCGGTGCAATTCGCCATATAACCCCAGTTCTGACGCAATCTCACGGCGGATGATTTTCAGCGTACATCCATAATCGTTGATATATACGCCGGTCATCCGGCGGATGAGTGCATTGGCCATGCTGCTGGGTAGTTTACGCAGGATAAATCCATCTTTCCGGTTTTTCCGGTTGCCGGCTACCATATCCCATTCTCCTTGTTTAAGCAAATCCAGCATAGCGGGAATATCCAGTGGATCATTCTGCAGATCACCATCCAGGAGTGCAATAAAAGAGCCGGAGGAATGATCTATGCCCGCCATCATGGCATTACTTTGCCCGAAATTCTTCCTTAGTTCAACCAGGCAGGTCCGGTCATCTGCTTCTTCTAATATCCTTTTTTTTGTCTGGTCGGTGGATCCGTCATCTACCAGGATCACTTCATATTCCAACCCGCTGAGGGCCGCCCGTACCGATGCCAGGAGGGGGGCTATATTCTCCTCTTCGTTCAGGACCGTAATCACCAATGACAATTCGGGCATAGTGGTAAATATCGGTAAAGGTAAAGGAAAGAGGGAATGGGGGAAGGGTGGATTGGGGAAATGGGGGATTGGGGAATGGGGGATTTGGAAATAGGGGAATGGGGAAGGCGGATTCATACCGGCGTACAACCAATAAGGTATGGGTTGTACGCCGGTATCAGTCCTTACATCTACTCCGATGATAATCCGAACTTTCTCAAAGGATTCCCGCCAGCTCCAGGCTCTTCTTTTTCAGCTTCCTCAATTCCAGGTCTTCAATCACCGGGTCGGGGGTGAGTACCAGGGACGTATTGTTTTCCCTCCACCAGTTGTTGTTTTTCAGTTCGTCAAAGGAAAGTACACCCACCAGGTATTTACGGTCTTCGTTGGCATGCCATTCTTCAATCCACTCAAAGCGGTCTTTCGGAATCAGGTTAATGTCATCGAAACTTACATAAACCCGGAGGAAGATATCGTTGCTCAGCTCATGGGGTTGATGATGATATAATTTTTTGTATTCATACCGGTACTGGTAACGCAGGGCGGCGATATCACTTAATACGGCAGAAGCAGTGGGGAAACTGCCAGCCCCTTTACCATAAAAGAATTGTTTGTCGGCAAATCCGCTTTCGATCACCACGCCATTGTATTCATTTTTAACAAACGCAAGATGATCATCCTGATTGATAAACTGAGGCAATACAAAGGCCGCCACTTTCCCGTTCCTTAACTTCTGTGCCTGGGCCACCAGCCGGATAGCCTGTCCCTTGGATTTGGCTACCCCGGCATCCGCCGCCTGGATATCCTGAATCCCGTTAAAAAGGATCTGATCAGGTGCTGCTGTTATTCCATAGGCATGAGTAAGCAGGAAGGTCCATTTATTAACCGCATCAAATCCTTCCACATCCAGTTTAGGGTTGCTTTCCGCAAACCCCAGTTGCTGCGCGAGAACAAGGGCCTGTTTGAAATCCAGTCCTTCGTCAAACATTTTGGTGAGGATGAAATTGGTGGATCCGTTTACGATGGCTTTGATGGAATGCAACAGGTCGTTGTCATAATATTCTTCCAGGTTCCGGATGACGGGAATAGAGGCACAGGCAGCTGCTTCATAGAGAAATGACCGGCCGGTTTGTTCCTGCAGTTCCAGCAGGGCGGTTAAATGTTCTGCGATCATTTTTTTGCTGGCGCTGACCACATCCTTTCCATTATTTAGCGCCGTGCTGACAATAAGAAAAGCGGCATCCGCGTCATCGATCACTTCCACGATTACATTTATTTCCGGATCATTCAGCAGTTCATCGCGTTCCGTGGTAAACAGGCTGGCGGGAGCATTCCGTTTCTTGTCAATGTTCTTAATGCAGATTTTCTTAATGCCGGCTTTAAGTGAAGGGGTTTGTTGTAAAACTTTGTATAAACCTTCACCCACTACGCCAAATCCGAATAATCCGATCGTTAACTGTTTATGTGTTTCCATACGTTAGTCGTTCACAATTTTTAAATGAGATAATTTTCGTTCGTCTATAAACTTCACCAGGGCTGTTTCAATCTTCTCGTATTCCAGCAGGAACCCGTCATGTCCGAATTCGCTGGTAATAGTGAGCAGTTCGGCCCCTGGTATATGTTGTTGTAAAAATTCCTGTTCTGAAATAGGGTATAAAAGATCGGACTGAATACCAATCACAAGTGTTTTTGCCTTGATCGAAGCCAGTGCTGCTTTCACCCCGCCGCGGTTACGGCCGGTATCATGACTGTCCATACTCTGTGACAACCGGTAGTAGCTGATCACGTTAAACCGGTTGACCAGTTTGATTCCCTGGTAACGCTGGTAGTTATCTGCTGCATACACGGTTTCCTGACTCATCGCCACAAAGGCTTTGTCGCGCCGCTGCGTGATGGAGTAGCCATTGTAATGGCGATAGGAGAGCAAGGCAATGGAACGGGCCGCTGCCAGTCCTTTTTGACCGGCATCCGGTCTTTGCACCAGCCAGCTGGGATCTGCTTCAATAGCCATTCGTTGTGACGTATTGTACGCGATTCCCCAGGGTGACAGCACCGCATTGGTCGCAATCGGAACAATATGTTCAAACAATTCAGGTTCTTCTATCGCCCATTCCAATAACTGCATCCCACCGGTACTGCCTCCCAGTCCAACAAAGACTTTAGTAATACCCAGATGATTTTTTAAGTGCTGGTAAGTCCTGACCATATCGCGGATGGTAAACACCGGAAACTCGTTGTAATAAGGCCGGCCGGTCAACGGATTCCGGCTGATCGGGGAGATGCTTCCATAAGGGCTTCCGGGTTTATTCACGCAAATGATAAAGTATTTCGCCGGATCCAGGTATTTGCCTTCCCCCACCAATCCCGGCCACCATTCCACCGGGTTGCTGTTGGCCGTGAGTGCATGAAAGATCCAAACCACATTGTCTTTCGCCGCATTCAGTTTGCCATGGGTGGTATAAGCCAGGTGAAAGCCGGGCAGGCTTTCACCGGACTCTAATGTAAATAACTGGTTGTATTGAAACGTCGAAGTCATATTTATGCCAATGTTGCGTTAGCGGATACTTTTTCAAAAGCCTGTTCAAAATCGGCTTTGATATCTTCAATATGTTCAATACCTACACTGATCCTGACCTGGTTGGGCAATACACCGGCTGCTGCCTGATCGGCTTCACTTAATTGTTCATGGGTGGTGGAAGCCGGATGGATGGCAAGTGTTTTCGCATCTCCTACATTAGCCAGGTGACTCACCAGTTTAAGAGAGTCAATAAACTTGCTGGCATTTTCTTTTGTGCCCCTCACGCCGAAATTGAGTACCCCGCCAAAACCACGCTTCAGGTATTTCCTGGCCAGCGTATGATAAGGGTTACTTTTAAGTCCCGGGTATTGTACAAATTCCACGGCCGGATGTTGTTCGAGCCATTCCGCCAGCGCTTGTGCATTTTCCACATGTCGCTGTACGCGGAGACTCAGGGTTTCTAATCCCTGCAGCAGGAGGAAGGAGTTGAACGGACTCTGGGAAGTACCAAAATCCCGTAATCCTTCCACACGGGCGCGGATGGCAAAAGCTATATTGGGTAAGCCTAAGGGATTGCCTTCTCCGAAAATGTCCCAGAATTTCAAGCCGTGATAGCCTTCGGATGGTTCTGTGAATTGCGGGAATTTGCCATTGCCCCAGTTATAGTTACCGCCATCAACAATTACACCGCCAATACTGGTGCCATGTCCGCCGATCCATTTGGTGGCCGATTCCACCACGATATTCGCTCCATGTTCGAGGGGGCGGAATAAATAACCACCGGCTCCAAAAGTGTTATCCACCACGAGGGGCAGATCATACTCTTTAGCAATGGCAGCAAATTTTTCAAAGTCAGGAATATTCAACCGGGGATTGCCAATTGTCTCGAGATAGATCGCTTTGGTGTTTTTATCAATCTTTTTGACAAAACTCTCCGGATCATCACCGTTGGCAAAGCGAACGTCAATGCCCAATCGTTTGAATGCGACTTTAAACTGATTGTAGGTGCCTCCGTAAAGGAAAGAGGTGGAGATGAAATTATCACCTGCCTGCAGAATATTGTTCAGGGCCAGAAACTGCGCGGCCTGGCCAGAACCTGTAGCCACAGCGGCTACTCCGCCTTCCAGCGCGGCAATACGTTGTTCAAATACATCCGTGGTCGGATTCATGATGCGTGTATAGATATTTCCGAATTCTTTCAATCCAAACAGGTTGGCCGCGTGCGCTGCATTGTTAAATCCGTAGGAAGTGGTCTGATAAATCGGTACAGCTCTTGATTTGGTAGTGGGATCAATTTGTTGTCCGGCATGAAGCTGGAGCGTTTCGAAATGATGAGGTGCAGACATGTGTTTAATTTTTTTGGTTTAAAAATCAATGAAATAAAAGGACAATAAAGCAGGGTGCAGGACCCTTTGCGGGGATAATTATATAATATGCCTTACGGCATACAACAACAGCAGCAAATGCACCTGTTCTGGGTGCGGTAAGTAGTATGTATATAATTGCTGTTTGTCATTTACCCGATAAAATTAGTGGACAATGCAGTTTACTGCCAAATTATTTCCTTTTTTTCTGCTTAATGATTTGTTAAGGCTGTGATAACCGAATGATTGTTTGTTTTGTAATAAGGACAGTTGAACTGCTGTCGGCTTCTTTCTTGTTGAATAATTTGTGGGTTCATCCTTTCTGGTTTTAAACATGATGAAAATTGTTGGACAATTGATTCCGGCCGGAATCGGTATTTACCAAAAAAGAGAGCGGGTGGACCGGGAGGCAATACCCCGTCGCTAAAGCTATGGGGTATAAAAAAAGCTCACCCGATAAAACAGATGAGCTTTTGAATATCTTGAAGACTATTTAGAAGCTATATATCTGGCTTATCTTTCCCGTTTGCACGGGATGGAGTTGGCACCTTTTCCACTGCTTTCAGTCGTTTGTCATCCTGATTTTCTTTGTCATCCTGAGCCTGTCTGCCGGCAGGCAGGCTTGCCGAAGGATGAGAAGGATGTAAAAACTAAAATGTCCAGTGGAGAGGTTGTCAAGGCATCATCGGGCCATTACCCTCTGCCTTTCTTGATAAGTACATAAAAGAACTGCTGCAAATATACAACAGGTTGGTAATTTAAAAAACAAAAACCGTGTCAAGAGGCAAACGGTTGTTCGCTAATCTTATAAAACCCTTTGTGGTCAAGGGTTTCAGGGCTTGTAATTTTTTTCAATCCATTCTTCCTGGGATCGGGCCAGGTGGTCCAGGGCTGTCTTTTGTTCGATCTTATCCTGGGCTTTCCGGATAGCGCTGCTGATCATACTGTGTTCAATCAGTTCGTTATCCTTCATTCCCAGTTGTACCATGACCTGAATAATTCTTTCTCCACCGAATTGATTGAACAATGGTTCACGTAAAGAAGAATAGACCACAGCTTTTTCCAGGTGCATAGCCCGGTACGCATCCTGTTCTTTACTCAGCAGGGGATAATGCTCTGCAAAAATGGGCGTTCTCCCTGCCCGTTGTGCGGTCAGGGCATCGCGGACCAGGAGTACCGGAACAGCTGACGCGCTATGCTCATTCATATAAGCCGTTATTTTTTCCAGGCTTTCCTCAAACCAGCACACGATTACGGATTGCGGTTGTTTATTCCAGGCTTCCAGCAATACAGCCAGTTTGGCGGGCTCACTGATCACCACTTTATCGGTTACCGTTACTGTATCAGAATCGTTTTTCTTTTTGAATAAACCAAACATGGCAGGTATTTGCTGCTAAAGTAGAACGGGCCGAAGCAGCAGCCAAATTATTTTAAGGAATAAAAAAGACTGCCATTTTTACAAACGGCAGCCTTTTCCTGTTACTGTGTATGAAACCGTCCTTTAGTTGTTTAATTCATGGCTGTCTCTTTGGACAGTTTAGTACCTGTATAGATCCAGGCTTTGGGTACCATGGTTTTTTTGGACGTTGATTTTTTGACAGTACTTGCAACGGGTTCTTCAACCGGAACAAAAGCCGCTCCCGGGTCTTCTGCGTTATACGCTTTACCCAGGCAGATACGGAGGGTATTGGTCGGTTTATCATAGATCAGTGTCCCTTCCGCCACTTCATTTCCTTCCGCTGTTTTCTGAGCCGGTATTTTATAGGTAGCCGGTGATTTTCTAAGCATGGCTTTCACACGCCCCTGGGGCAGTCCGTCAATCCAGGCAATGCCTTTATTTTCTTCGTCAATAGAGATACTGATGGATGCGGCATCCGTATTAATGGCTGATTCGTATTTCCCGATCACCGGAAATATGTCTTCACGTGTAGGGGGTGCCGGTGCCGTTACGATCTTATCACGATACAATGCCGAAATCGAGTCTACCGTTGGGTTATTCTTAGCCTCCCAGGTTTGCTGTGCACTGGCCGTTATGGAAAGTAAAGACAACACAAATCCGCCCATTATCACAAGGGTCTTTTTCATAAGAGAATT